>JBOHJE010000051.1:0-10648 GCA_050728375.1 Methyloceanibacter sp. | reverse complement strand
CTATGGCGACGACTCGCCGATCGCGAGCTTCCTCGAGCGGAACCCAAATGGCGGCATCCACCATCTGTGCTACGAGGTTCCCGACATCAGGCAAGCGCGCGACCGCCTTATCGAGCGGGGCGCCCGCGTGCTCGGGCAGGGCGAACCGAAGATCGGGGCGCATGGCAAGCCTGTGCTGTTCCTGCACCCGAAGGATTTCTGCGGAACTTTGGTCGAGCTCGAGGAAGCCTAGGCCATGAGCATCAGCTTTGCCTTGGCGATCTATTTCATCATCTGGTGGATTGTGCTGTTCGCCATGCTGCCGTTCGGCGTGCGCACCCATGAGGAAGCCGGAGAGAAAGCCGCCCCGGGGATCGCCGAAAGCGCGCCCTTCATGCCGAAACTCTTTCCGAAAATGGTAGCGACCACCGTGGTCGCGAGCCTGATCTTCGCCGGCGTCTACGCCATCATCGTGCATCACGTCATAACGCTTGACGATATTCCGTTCTTGCCGAGCTACGAGCGCGTGCACTAGCAACCAAATCGATTTTATTGCTTGGGTCGGTGCGTGGTAACGCGGAGGACGGCGACAGGCAAAAAAAAGCAAGGTCGAATCGACCTTGCTTCAGTATTTCGACTCCTTATCCCCTCGGCCAGCGAGCCTCGCCCGTCGGTTTGATACTTGCGAATGCCGGCTGAAAAGCGGCTGCGCCCATGCAACTGCATGCTCGGCGCGCCTGGAGTTACTTCCTCCCAAGACTTGGACCTGGTCCAATCTCAACGCGCAACTCCGAGATCATTACCGGTCCCGACGCTCTCACGTTGTGAATGCACACTAGCGTGCCCGCGCCAAATTGTCACCATGATTGTGACCGGTCGACGCAGTTTATGCTCTCGGCACCCCCTCGACAGAATGGTTTGCCTAAAACCAAGTTAAACCTAAGCCCTTTGCGAAGGACTTCCTGGAGCTATTCTGCCCTAAAAGAGTAGGCGTTCCCTCGCAGGACTGATAACCGCCGGGCTAAGCATGTTTTACCTCTCGTCGTGTCTGGCGATGTTTTGCCTTGTCGATGGCCCTCTTCGCGACTCGCGAAGGAGGGCCCCCGGAAGGAGGGGTGCGGCCGATTGCCTAGCCCTTAGAAACTGGCTATTAGCCGCCAAGGGGCCGGCGGGGGAGATAGCACCTTCCCGCGACGCGCGATTCACCGCCAGCTTGTGGCCTCTCGGAATCCGTTCTAACGCCGCAGACTTTGCCCATGCGCCTCAGCCGCTACTTCCTGCCACTCCTGCGCGACGATCCCAAGGAAGCTGAGATCGCGTCCCACCGCCTAATGCTGCGCGCCGGGCTCATTCGCCAATCGAGCGCCGGCATCTACTCCTGGCTCCCACTGGGCTATCGGGTTCTTTCAAGGATCGAGCAAATCGTGCGCGAGGAGCAGAACCGCGCCGGCGCACTGGAGCTGCTCATGCCCACGATCCAGCCGGCCGAAATCTGGCGCGAGAGCGGGCGCTACGAGGATTACGGCAAGGAGATGCTTCGCATCAGCGACCGGCATGAGCGCGATATGCTCTACGGCCCTACGAATGAGGAGTTGATCACCGAGATGTTCCGCGACGCAGTGAAGTCATACAAGGATTTGCCGCGCATCCTCTATCATATCCAGTGGAAATTTAGGGATGAGATCCGGCCGCGCTTCGGCGTGATGCGTGGCCGCGAATTCCTCATGAAGGATTCCTACTCCTTCGACCTCACCCTCGACGACGCGCGGCGCTCCTACAGCAAGATGTTCGTTTCCTATCTGCGGACCTTCAGCCGCATGGGTCTGAAATCGATCCCCATGGCCGCCGACACCGGGCCGATCGGCGGCGAACTCAGCCATGAATTCCTCATCCTCGCCGATACCGGCGAGAGCGACGTCTTCTGCCACAGGGATTACCTGGCGCTCGAGCCGCCTGCCGCCGATCTCGACTATGAGGGCGACCTGACGCCGCTGATCCGAAGGTGGACGAGGAACTACGCAGCGACCTCCGAGAAGCACGATGCCGCCCGCTTCGAGAGAGATGTCTCGGCAAACGACCGCGTGACCGCGCGTGGTATTGAGGTCGGCCACATTTTCTTCTTCGGGACGAAATATTCCGAGCCCATGGGCGCGCGCGTGCAAGGGCCCGAGGGCGAACTTGTCACCGTGCAGATGGGCTCGTACGGGATTGGCGTCTCGCGTCTTGTGGGCGCCATCATCGAGGCATCTCACGACGATGCGGGAATCATCTGGCCAAAATCTGTAGCGCCGTTCGACGCCGGGCTGGTCAATCTCAAGTCCGGCGATGCCGAATGCGATGCGGCCTGCGACAGCTTCTATAGAAAGCTGAGAGCGGCTGGACTGGAAATTCTCTACGACGACCGTGAGGACAGGGCAGGGGCCAAATTCGCGGCTATGGACCTGATCGGTCTCCCCTGGCAGATCATCGTGGGGCCCAAGGGGTTGAAGTCCGGAGAGATCGAGCTGAAAGACCGCGCGACCGGCGACCGTCATAGTCTCACCTTCGATGCCGCCTTGAATCGGCTCATTGCCTCGGCAGACGAAGCCAGAAAGGAAGCAGCATGAGTTCCCGGGCCGGCAAACGGGCCTTCTCTCCCTTCGAATGGATGGTTGCGCTCCGCTATCTGCGTGCGCGCCGCAAGGAAGGCTTCATCTCCGTCATCGCCGGCTTCTCCTTCGTGGGCATCATGCTCGGAGTCGCCACGCTCATCATCGTCATGGCGGTGATGAACGGCTTCCGCCAGGAGCTGTTCGACAAGATGCTCGGCCTGAATGGCCATGTCGTGGTGCATAGCCTCGGGGCCTTTACGGACTACGATGCGGTGGCGAGCCGGATCCGCGAGGTCGACGGCGTCAAATATGCGCTGCCTCTGGTCGAAGGGCAGGTCCTCGTTTCGACTCCTCTGAGCTCGAGCGGCGCTTTGGTGCGCGGCTTGCGCGAGGCGGATCTCAAGAGCCTCAAGGCTATTTCCGACAATATTGACTTCGGCACGATCGACGGCTTTGACGACAAGCAGGGCCTGGCCATCGGCAGCCGCCTTGCTAA
The DNA here is from genome assembly GCA_050728375.1 of Methyloceanibacter sp. Classification (GTDB taxonomy): domain Bacteria; phylum Pseudomonadota; class Alphaproteobacteria; order Rhizobiales; family Methyloligellaceae; genus Methyloceanibacter. Next base: position 7,582 of record JBOHJE010000051.1, on the reverse strand, counting down.
CCAGCTCAACGTCAAGGTCGGCGATGAGGTCTCGATCCTGACGCCGCGCGGTGCGTCCACCGCGCTCGGCACCGCGCCGCGCGTGAAGCGCTATCCCGTGGTGGCGATCTTCGAGATCGGCATGTCTGAATACGATGCCAGCATCATGTTCATGCCGCTCAATGAGGCGCAGCGCTATTTCAGCCAGCCCGACAGTGTAACCGTCCTTGAAGTTGTGCTCGATTCGCCTGACGAGGTGGCACAGCTGGCGCCGAAGATCATCACCGCCGGGGGCCCGACCATCTATGTCAGCGACTGGCGTCAGCGGAACGCAACGTTCTTCACGGCACTCCAGGTCGAGCGCAACGTCATGTTCCTCATCCTCGCGCTGATCGTGCTGGTCGCCACGCTGAACATTATCTCCGGTCTGATCATGCTGGTGAAGGACAAAGGCCGCGACATCGCCATCTTGCGTACGATGGGCGCGACCCGGTCCGCCGTCATGCGCATCTTTTTCATCACCGGAGCGAGCATCGGTGTGGTCGGCACGCTCGCCGGACTGGCACTCGGCGTGCTCGTTTGCCTCAACATCGAGCGCCTACGCGAATTCATCGGCTGGATCACCAACACCGAGCTGTTCGCACCCGAGCTCTATTACCTCTCGCAGCTTCCAGCCGAGATGGACACCGGCGAGACCGTCACGGTCGTTGTCATGGCGCTAGCCCTGTCGGTGATCGCAACGCTCTATCCGTCTTGGCGGGCGTCCCGTCTCGATCCCGTCGAAGCGCTGCGCTACGAATAGGGCGAGCGTGGATACCCCCCAGAAAGCACCCGTACTTCGGCTTGAGCGGCTCGAGCGCGGCTACACCCAAGGTGACCGGCGCATCGACGTGCTCAAAGGGGCGTCGGCCTCCTTCTTCCCCGGCGAGACGGTGGCGCTTCTCGGCCCATCGGGCGCCGGCAAATCGACGCTGCTGCATATCGCAGGCCTGCTCGAGAGACCTGACAGCGGTGCCGTGATAATCGACGGCGTCGACTGCGTGAAACTCTCCGACAACGAGCAAACCCGCATGCGGCGCATGGAGGTCGGCTTCATCTATCAGTTCCATCATCTGCTGCCGGAGTTCTCGGCGCTTGAGAATGTCGCGCTGCCCCAGCTCATTCTCGGCATGAGCCGAACCGAGGCCGACATGCGCGCCTCTGAGCTTCTCACCTCGCTCGGTCTCGATGAGCGGAAGTTCCATCGCCCCGCCGAGCTCTCGGGGGGCGAGCAGCAACGCGTCGCCATCGCCCGCGCCATCGCCAACCACCCCAAGGTTCTGCTCGCCGATGAGCCGACGGGCAATCTCGACCCGCATACCGCAGAGCGCGTGTTCGGACAGCTCCTCAAGCTCGTCCGCCAGTCGGGCGTGGCCGCGGTCGTCGCGACCCACAACCTCGACCTCGCGGCCCGAATGGACCGGACTCTGCGGCTCACAGAGGGCCACCTCGTCGAAGAGGTGGTCGTGGCGAAGGCCAGCAATTAGGCTGTCGCTTCTTGTGGCTCGTCATGCCCGGCTGAACTGCCGGGCATCGCGAATTCCTGTTAAAAATCAAATCGGGGAAGGCCGGACGATTCCGGCATGACAGGGCTTGTTACAAGAACGAAAGAAGACACTATTAGGGAAAATCGGGCCCTTTTGGGGGAAAGCGGGGATATGTCCGAGGGGCGTCCGGTGGCGTCTTGCCTCTCAAGACGAATCCGCAAGCAGTGGCATCGAGGAAATAGAGCGCGTGACAAAACAGACCCGAGCCTTTGTGCATCTCAGGGTGCACTCGGCCTATTCGCTTCTCGAAGGGGCGCTCACGGTCCAGAGACTCGCCGCACTCGCCAGTGCCGACGAGATGCCGGCGCTCGCGCTCACCGACTCCAACAATCTTTTTGGGGCGCTCGAATTTTCAGAAGCCATGGCCGAGGTGGGCGTCCAGCCGATCATCGGCTGCACCCTGACCGTCGCCTTGGCCCCAGAGCGCGAAGTGCCGCCCGGCACCGACCTTCGCGGTCCCCGCGCTGATGGCCGGATCGCGCTGCTCGCCAAGGACAGCACCGGCTACGCGAACCTCATGCGACTTTCGACGCGCGCTTATTTCGCGGCCGTCGACACCGGTGACGCGCTCGTGACGGGCGCCGACCTGGCCGCTCATGCCGAAGGCCTCATCGCGCTGAGCGGCGGTCCCGAGGGGATCGTCGATCTGGCCTTTGCCGACGGCAACGCGGAACTTGCCCGCTCGCGTCTGGAGACGCTTCGCCAGCTCTTCGGAGACCGGTTCTATGTCGAGCTTCAGCGCCATGGACTGCCGCAAGAAAAGGCGGTCGAGGCGCAGCTTCTCGATCACGCCTACGATCTGGACCTGCCCATTGTCGCCACCAACGAGCCCTATTTCGCATGCCAAGAAGACTTCGAAGCGCACGATGCGCTGATCTGTATCGCGCAAGGAAGCTATGTCGCCGTCGACGACCGACGCCGGCTTAGTCCGGAGCACTACTTCAAGACCGCCGACGAGATGACACGCCTCTTCTCTGATTTGCCGGAGGCAATTGAGAACACGGTAGAGATCGCGCGCCGCTGCGCCTACCGTCCCTTGCAGCGTCAGCCCATCCTGCCGCCTTTCCTCACGGGCGGCGCGGCCTCAGATGCGTTGGCCGAGACGGAGGCGGTCGAGCTTAGGCGGCAAGCGAAAGCCGGGCTCGAGGAAAGGATTGCCCAGCACGGCGTGGCTCCAGGCCATGACGCGGAAGCTTACGCAAAACGACTCGCCTTCGAGCTCGATGTCGTCACCGGCATGAATTATCAGGGCTACTTCCTGATCGTCGCCGACTTCATCAAGTGGACGAAAGGGCAGGGAATCCCCGTGGGACCCGGACGCGGCTCGGGCGCCGGCTCGCTGGTGGCCTACGCGCTCACCATCACCGACCTCGATCCAATCCGCTTCGGACTCCTGTTCGAGCGCTTTCTGAACCCCGAGCGCGTGTCCATGCCGGATTTCGACATCGATTTCTGCCAGGACCGGCGCGACGAGGTCATCGCCTATGTCCGCGAGCGTTATGGAGCAGACCGCATCGCTCATATAATCACCTTCGGCAAGCTCCAGGCCCGCGCCGTGCTGCGTGACGTCGGCCGTGTGTTGCAGATGCCGTACGGCCAGGTCGATCGGCTTTGCAAGCTGGTGCCGATGAACCCGGCCAATCCCATAACCTTGCCGCAAGCCATCGCGGCCGAGCCTCGCTTACAGGAGGAGCGCGACAAGGAGCCCATCGTCGCCAAGCTGCTGGACATCGGCCAGCGGCTTGAAGGGCTCTGCCGCCACGCCTCGACCCACGCCGCCGGCGTGGTGATTGCCGACCGTCCTCTAATCGACCTTGTGCCGCTCTACCGCGACGCGCGCGCTCAGCTCCCGGCCACCCAGTTCAACATGAAATGGGTGGAGGCCGCAGGACTGGTGAAGTTCGATTTTCTCGGCCTCAAGACCCTCACGGTAATCGACACCGCCACCAAGTTGATCGGCCGACGCGGAATCGAAATCGATCCGGCCAAGCTCCCGCTGGACGATACCGCTACCTATGAGCTGATGCAGCGGGGCGACACGGTCGGCGTGTTCCAGCTCGAAGGTCAGGGCATGCGCGACGCGCTGCGCAAGCTCAAGCCAGACCGCTTCGAGGACGTCATCGCCATCGTGGCGCTCTATCGGCCGGGGCCGATGGACAATATCGATTCCTACGTCAACCGTAAGCACGGGCGCGAGGAGATCGAGACGCTTCATCCCGCGATCCAGCCGATCCTCGCAGAGACCTACGGCGTCATCATCTACCAGGAGCAGGTGATGCAGATCGCGCAGGAGCTCTCCGGCTACTCGCTGGGGGAGGCCGATCTACTCCGCCGCGCCATGGGCAAGAAAATCAAGAAGGAGATGGCGGCGCAGAAGTCCCGTTTCGTGGACGGCGCGGTCGCGAAGGGCGTCGACAAGGGCCGCGCCCAATACATCTTTGAGCTTGTGGCAAAGTTCGCAGGTTATGGCTTCAACAAGTCACACGCCGCCGCCTATGCGCTCATCGCCTATCAAACCGCCTATCTGAAGGCGAATTACCCTGTGGAGTTCCTGGCAGCCTCGATGACCCTCGACATGGGCAATGCCGACAAGCTCAACGGCTTCGCGCAGGAGGCACGGCGTCTCGGCATCGGGCTCGAGCCGCCATCCGTGAACCGCTCCGAGGTCGGCTTCATGCCGACCGAAGGTGCCATCCGCTATTCGCTGGCCGCGCTCAAGAATGTCGGGCGTCACGCCGTCGAGCATATTTGTGCCGAGCGCGAGGCGAGAGGGCGCTTTCGGGACTTGTCCGATTTCGCGCGCCGCGTCAACCCGCGCACGGTCAACAAGCGCGCCCTCGAGACCCTCGCCACCGCCGGCGCGCTCGACGAGCTTGGCATCGATCGCGCGACAGCCTTCGCCAATGTCGATCTCCTGATCGCCGAGGGCAACCGGTCGCTGGAGACAAGCGCCGACGGCCAGGACGATTTGTTCTTGAGCGCCCATCAAACCCCACCGCCGATCGTGCTGCGCGCCGCCGCGGCGTGGCTGCCCACAGACCAACTCTCGCGCGAGTTCGAGTCCATCGGTTTCTTTCTGACCGGCCATCCGCTCGACGACTATCGCGACGTGCTCGATAGTCTTGGAGCAGAGACGTGGGCCGAGTTTTCGTCTAAAGCACGCGTCCGGCATGTGGTCGGCACACTTGCGGGCACCGTGCTGTCGGCCCGCGAGCGCAAGGGCAAGACCGGCAATCCCTATGCCTTCGCTGCTTTCTCCGATTCCACGGGACAGTTCGAGGCGGTGATCTTTTCGGAGGTCCTCGTCTCCTCGCGGTCCCTCTTAGTCGCCGGTACGCCCGTTCTTCTGGACGTTGAGGCGGAGGCCGACGGCGAGACCGTCAAGGTGCGCGTGCAGCGGCTCGTGTTGCTCGCGCGCGCCGCGGAGGCAGGTCATGCCGGCATGAAGGTTTATGTCGAGGATGCCAAGGCCCTGGCGCCCCTTGCCGAGCGGGTGGGTGGCCGCAGAGGCCAGGGGCAGTTTCGGCTCGTGCTGCGCCTCGACGACCTCGACAAGGAGGTGGAGTTCGTCTTGCCGCAAGGGATCGACACCACACCGCGGCAAAGGAGCGAGCTGAAGCTCGTTGCCGGCGTCGGCGCGATCAGCACGCTTTGAGCCGCTTCTGGCCTTGATTTTTGCGCCGTTTGCGCCTTGCCAAGGCCCTGGCCCGTCCCTATAAACCGCACCATCTCACACGCGGGATGCTAAGCGTCACACAAGCCCTTTAGGCGTGAGCTCGCTCCGGTGACCGGATTTCCGCCGGTCTCTCTGTCCCGCGGCGGCCAAACCGGAAAAAAGGAGTTCGCAGTCCCATGGCACTGCCCGATGTTTCTATGCGCCAGCTTCTCGAAGCTGGCGTGCATTTCGGTCATCAGACCCATCGCTGGAATCCGAAGATGGCGCCTTACATCTACGGCTCCCGCAACAACATCCACATCATCGACCTCACCCAGACAGTGCCTCTGCTGCACCAAGCGCTGCTGACCGTGTCGGATGTGGTCGCCAAAGGCGGCCGTGTCCTCTTCGTCGGCACGAAGCGCCAGGCCTCGGAGGCAATCGCCGACGCGGCGAAGTCGTGCGCGCAGTACTTCATCAATCATCGTTGGCTCGGTGGCACGCTGACCAACTGGCGCACCATCTCCAATTCGATCCGGCGCCTGAAGTCGCTCGAGGAGCTGTTCCAGGGCGACCATCACGGATTGACCAAGAAGGAGCTCCTCCAGCTCACGCGGGAGAAGGAAAAGCTTGAGCGCTCCCTCGGAGGCATCAAGGACATGGGCGCGCCGCCGGACCTGATGTTCGTCATCGACACCAACAAGGAGGCGATCGCGATCGCCGAGGCCCGCAAGCTCAACATGCCGGTCGTCGCGGTCGTCGATTCGAACTGCGATCCGGACGGCATCAGCCATCCCATCCCCGGCAATGACGATGCCGGCCGTGCGATTACCTTGTATTGCGATCTAATCGCCCGCGCCGCCATCGACGGCATCGAGCGTGCGCAAGGCTCCGCGGGCATCGATTTGGGGGCTGCGGAAGAGCCGCTGGCGGAAGCGGCCCTGGAGAGCGAGAAAACCGGGGAGGCCGATCAAAGCCAGCAGCGGGCGAAGAAAAAGCCGCCCCGTGGTCCGGCCAGAAGGCCCGCAAGGAAGGGCCGGGAGGGCGCGTCCAAAGCTCAGGTCGGGGGGGCCGAATAGTCGGCTCTCGCGGCCGGGAATTGCTAGGAGCCAGGCGCCCCATCCGTCGGGGCCGCATTCAGAGGCATTCAGAGGTAAGTCATGGCGACGATAACCGCATCAACGGTGAAGGAGCTTCGCGACAAGACCGGCGCGGGCATGATGGATTGCAAGGTGGCGCTCAACGAAACCGGCGGCGACATGGAGGCGGCTGTCGATTGGCTGAGGGCCAAGGGCCTCGCCAAGGCTGCCAAGAAGGCCGGCCGCGTCGCGGCGGAGGGCTTGATCGGCCTTGCCGTCGAAGACAAGGACGCAGCGCTCGTTGAGGTCAATTCCGAGACGGACTTCGTCGCGCGGAACCAGACGTTTCAAGACATGGTGAGCGAGATCGCTTCAGCCGCAGTCAAGGTCAAGGGTGACGTGGACAAGCTGGCATCGGCGAAATACGGCAAGACCAAGTCGACCGTCGCCGATACGCTCAAAGAGATGATCGGCTCCATCGGCGAGAACATGACGCTGCGCCGCGCCGCGCATCTCTCGGCAGGCAACGGCGTGGTCGCGAGCTATATACACACCGCTGTCTCTCCGGGCCTCGGCAAGATCGGCGTCATCGTCGCGCTCGACTCGCCGGCCGACCCGGACAAGCTCACGAGTTTCGGCAAGCAGGTCGCCATGCATATCGCAGCCGCCAATCCGCAAGAGGTTGACGCCGGCAGCCTCGACAAGGCGCTCATCGAGCGCGAGCGCACCGTTCTCACCGAGCAGGCGAAGGAATCCGGCAAGCCCGCTCCGGTCATCGAGAAGATGGTCGAGGGGCGCTTGCGGAAATTCTACGAGGAGGTCGTGCTGCTCGAGCAGCCCTTCGTCCACGATCCCGATCAGACCGTCGGCAAGGCTCTCGAGGCCGCCTCGAAGGAAGCCGGAGCGCCGATCAAGATCACCGGCTTTTACCGGTTTGCGCTCGGCGAGGGGATCGAGCGTCAGGAAAGCGACTTCGCGACGCAGGTTGCCGCCGCCGCGTCCGGCTCCTAAGGTTCGGGGCGCCGCGATTCGATGGGTCGGCCGCACGAATCCTGCCTAGGGGCTCCGCACCGCAGCCGGAGTTTGGGCTAATGGCAAAGCCTGCCGCGACCGCCAAGCCTCGCTTCGGCCGCATCCTCGTGAAGCTGTCTGGCGAGGCCCTGGCCGGGGCCAAGGGATACGGCATCGACCTGGCCGTCATCGACCAAATTGCCAAGGACGTCGCCAAGGCGGCCGGCATGGGTTCGGAGATTTGCCTCGTCGTCGGCGGCGGCAACATCTTC
>JBOHJE010000050.1:0-6634 GCA_050728375.1 Methyloceanibacter sp. | reverse complement strand
GTCTCAATGTCCTCGACACTGCCTTTGGGCCGCTGTTCCAAAGGAAGCTGCTTGAAGCCTGGATGATGGGAAGGGCGCGCGTCTATCCCGTCCTTGGCAGCCTGCTACTGCCCGATTGAGCTACTCGCGGCGGAATATGGACCAGCCCGCGAGCCCCGCCAGTACCCCGATGACCACTGCCAAGATGCCGTAGATGAAGGGGCGCTTAAACGCGAGACTGAAGATCGCTCGTTCGAGGCCCACTTTGTTGACCCGGAGCGTGCCCTGGTTTTTGCTGAGCATCACGCCGTCGCGAAACAGATAGACATCCACCGTGTAGCGGCCGATCGGGACGTTCACGGGAAGCGCAACGTTCGCCCTGAACAAGCTTCTGCCGATAAAATTGACTGCATCGTCATGTTCCTGGAACAGGCGGTCCTTGGTCTTGAGGCGGATCATCGCGGAGCGAAAGGCCTGCTCCTGGGAATCGCCTTGCGTGTCGCGGCCGAAGTCAAGGTCGGTAAGACCGATCCCGAGCTGCTTCAATGTCTCGTCCGAGGTGATTGCTCGCACCGGGCGCGAGGACAGCACTGCATAGAATCCAGGAACCTTGGCGAAGGTCTTGCCGGGGCCGTTGACCCAAATCCCGGCGGCTCGAACCTTGCGTCTGACGACGACGGGATCGTTAGGTCCGCGGATCACCGAGATCACATCGTAGAACCCGTCATCCGGAGTCTGGGCGTCGCTGAAATCGATGCTGCCGAAAATGAGGATTTCTATGCCGGTGAAGTTCGATTGGATGGCGATCTCGCGGGTGGAGATGTCCGACTGGATTTGCTCCTGAGGGGCCCGGTCCACCGCCTGCGCCGCGGGCGACCACAAAAGGCAAAGAGCGAAAACGCCGATCAGCATCTTCATCAGATGCCCGCCTCAGAAACGATGCTGTAGAGGTCGTCCGGCGTTAGGATCAGGCCGAGAAGTAGCCGGATAGCGACCGCCAGCACCATGAGCGCCAGCAGCGCCCTGAGTTGCTCACCCTTCAGCCGCAGCCCCGCGCGCACGCCGAACTGGCCGCCGACGACGCCGCCGGCCACGAGAATGACCGCGAGGACGATGTCAACCGTATGATTGAGCGTGGCATGCAGAAGCGTGACGATCGCGGTGACGAAGATGATCTGAAAGATCGAGGTGCCGATCACGATGTTGGTCGGCATCCGCAGGAGGTAGATCATGGCCGGCACCATGACGAAGCCGCCACCCACCCCTAGGAAGGACGCCAAGAGACCGACTATTGCGCCGATCACGAGTGGAGGGAGGGCGCTGATATAGAGGCGCGATCGCGGGAATCGCATCTTGAGGGGCAGGCCGTGGATCCAATTGTGCTGGCCGGGCCTGCGGGCCGACACGGCCTTCCCCGCGCGGGCCTTCCTGATGGCGCTGATGCTCTCCCACAGCATCAGGGCGCCGATGACGCCCAAAAAGGCCACATAAGTAAGCGAGATCACCAAGCCGGCCTGACCGGATTCCCGCAGAAATTTCAACAGTATGACGCCGGCCAGCGCGCCTACTATACCGCCCGCGATGAGCACGAAGCCCATGCGTAGGTCGACGTTCCCGCGCCGCCATTGAGCAAGCGTGCCGGAGACGGAGGTGGCGACGATCTGGTTGGCGCCGGTGGCCACGGCGATGGCCGGCGGAATTCCCGAGAACATGAGCAGCGGCGTGAGCAGGAAGCCGCCGCCAACGCCGAACATGCCCGAAAGAAAGCCTATCGCCGCGCCGAGTCCCAGCATCACCGCGAGGTTCACCGAGATCTCGGCAATGGGCAGATAAATCTGAAACATAGGCCGGGCGTTGATGGGCAGGACGCCCCGCCAACCTGTTCGGCGCGTGGCAGCCTGTCAATGCGTTAGGCTAATGCTTGACCAAAATGTCACTGCGTGGGCACCGCTGTAGAAGTCCGTCCGAGCGTTCCAACGGCATCGCGGCGGCGGAGGTCAGTTCGTGAGCCGCTCTAGCTTGATCATGAACGGGGTGGAAACCTTGCCGGTCTCGTCCAGGCCATTGCGGCGCTCGAACAGCTTGATGGTGGAGCGTGTGCGCTCCCCCCAAGACGCCATCGGGCGGCCCAACATCGTAGCCGAGCTGGTTGAGCAGGGCCTGGGCGCGGCTCACCAGCGCGCTGTTCGGGGCAACGGGCGCGGCCGAAGCCCACTCCGACGGCTCCTCGACTTCATTGGCAAATTCGTCTGCATCTTTTGCCTTCCACGCGGCAACCGCTGGCTGCGCCTTGACAAGTTCGCGGCGCTTGGCGGCTTCCGCGTCGCCGTTGGCGGCGGCGAGCGAAAACCACTTATAGGAGTCCGGCAGGCTCTTGGAGACGCCAAGTCCTGCTCGGCGAGGATGCCGAGATTGAACTGACTGTCGGAAAGACCGTAGGCCGCGGCTTCGCCATACCACTTCGCGGCAAGCACATAGTCTGCTCGCCGCCCGTGCGGCCGCTGACGCTGATCGCGAGATTGTGCATGGCCTTGACGTTGCCCTTCTTCGCGACGGCTTCGTAACAGGACCGGGCCCTGCCGAGATCCTGAGCGACGCCGAGGCCGCGCTCCTACATGGCTGCAAGGGCCCCGGTACTGGGCCGGCGCAAGCCCGGTGCTCGCGGCACGCTCCAGCCACCGTGCGCTTCTTCGAGGTTCCTGGCGGTACCCTTTCCCTCTGCGTAACGTGTGGCAATCGCTTATTGGGCCTTGGCGTCGCCGTTGGCCGCCGACTCGCGAAGGGCGAGTGGGTCGAGCTCGGCCGGCGGCAGGGGCAGTGCGGTTGGGACCGAGAGTGCGGGCGCCGGGTCTCCTTGCGCCGCGGACTTGCCGCCGGGATTCGGATCTTCGACCGAGAACATCACGCCGGGCGGCAGCTCGGCCCGGGCAGCGGGCTTCAGCGAAGCCGGCTGCGGCTCGGGCTTGAGTTCGTCCACGGGCATCACCGGAACGCGGGATTTTGCGATCTCGGTGAAGCCGCTCGTCTGACCGGTCTGGGTGGGGGAGGCGTCGGCGGGGCTCTCGTCGAAATCCGGAACGGCCTCCCACGAGCCCGATTGGTCCGGCCGCTGATCCGACTCGCCGTCGTCGCTCTCCGTAGGCGCTCCTTCGGAGGTCCTGGCCGGCGCGGGCGTCGTCTGCTCGCTCGCGGCAGGGGTGGTCTCGACTTCGGGCTTCGACTTGAGCCGGCCATAGAGCAGCGCGGCGCTCAGCAAGAGCAAGACTGCGGCAGCGATGATCAAGACCGACCGCTTTCGCCGTGAGGTGGCCTCGGCCCGAGCCGTGGTTCCGGCCAGAGGACCGGAAGTCTGACGTGCACGGCGGCTGCCTCGTTCTTCGGCCCGCATGGCCGCGGCCTGGGCTGCGCGGCGTGCGGCCGCCACCAGATCGTCCGCAGAATCCATCTCGGAATTCGGCGCGCCCCGAATTTTGCGTTCCTGCGCAGAATCGAGTTCCACCGCTTGGTCGTCGGGATGGCTGCGTTTTGCACGTCCGAACGGCCGCGCGGGCTCGCTCTCCTGGAAATCGGGAATGGCCGCACGCGCGCGTTCGACAAATGGCATTCGCGGCTTTGGTTGAAGGCCAGGCTCGATCTGGTGCACGAGCTGCTTCAGCGATTCATGCACGGCCTGAAGCGTGCTCGCGATGCGCTCGCTGCTTTCCTTGCTCTTGTCGCTCATGGCCGCAAGGTCGCGCTGCATGGCGTCGAGCTTCTGGGCGGCAACGGTATTCGTCGTTTCGCTTGCGATGAATCGCGCGGCCTCGTTTGCGGCCTTGGTCACGATCTCTTGGAGTTGGTCGGGCGCCAGTTGAGCGGTCGCGGGGGGCTTCTCGTCAAATCGATCGATCAGGCCGAGAAGCTGGCTCTCGATGCCGCTGACCTTGGCGAGGTGATTCTCGGCCTTGCCAAGTTGTCGACTCATATCTGAAAGTTGGCGCTCGACGTGATTGAGGCTCTCCCGCTTCGGGGTCTCTTGCAGCGCTTGGGTGAGCTGATGTCCAATGTCGTCCAGCCTGGCGTTCAGCGTCTCGAGGACGACTGTCGGCATCGCCGTGCCGATCGACTGCTCGAGCTGCTGCGCCATCTCCACAAGACGCTTCTCGAGATCGTAGTCCAGCGCTTCGGAACTGTGCTGAGCGGCTTGACTTGGGGCGGAATAGTCCTCTTTGGGTCCGGACAAACCGAAATCGGGGCTTGTCGCGTACGGGTACAGAGTCGCGCCGGGCACCAACCCGGAATAGGAAGTTGGTGAAACCTCCGGCTCATGGGTCGGAGCGAGCGGGTCTGAAAGGCCCCCGAATCCCATACCGCTGGATAGGGCCCTTCCCAACCGCTCGAAGTCGTCGAGCGGCGTCTCGGCCTCTTCGTCGAGCCGCCGGGCCAAGTCGCTGACTTCGTCGTGCAGTCTGTTGAAGGTCGAGGTGTGGGTTGAGCCGGTCTGGCGTCCGGCTTCCGTGCTTCGCGATAACTGATCGAGCCGGGCATGAAGCTCGTTCAAGGCTTCTGTGTAGCCGCGCTCGCTATCCTCGACCCGCTCGACGAGCCGGCGGAGAAGGCTCTCGAGCGTGCGTTGATCCATGGGCTGATCTTCGGATGGCGCCGTGCCCGGGGCGGGGCCGCTGGTTTGCCAACTTGCTTCCGAAGCCATACCGTTCCCCATGGATTTGACGCCGCCGCCAAGTCCGCGTCCGATTGGTCGCCGGAGAGTCCGAGGAGACACGCGACGAAGCAGCCGAAAACAACGGTGGCAAGGCGGAGTAAATTTTCTGTTAAGCGGCGGCTTAGAGTGGGACGTGCCCTGCCGCGCTGAGCTTATGAGGCCAGAGATGCAGGCTCCCCCGCCCGAGGTCCGCCATGGCTGAGATGGTTCAGGCCGCTCACACGCTGACCGTTGCGACCCGGGGCAAGGGCTTCATAGACATCACCGGCGAGCTCGCCCGCTGGCTCGACACGATCGTTGCTCAGGATGGGCTTCTCACGGTGTTCGTCTCGCATACCTCGGCGTCGCTCACGATCCAGGAGAACGCCGATCCGAACGTGCGCCGCGATCTTCTGGAGGCATTGGAGGGCTGGGCGCCCGAAAGTCGGCCCTATGCCCATAGCGAGGAAGGCCCGGACGACATGCCGAGCCACATCAAGGCGATGTTGACCTCGGTGAGCCTGTCGATCCCGGTCCTGGGCGCCAAGATGTCGCTCGGCACCTGGCAGGGCGTGTATCTGATCGAGCACCGCACCGCGCCGCACGAGCGGAAGGTCGTCTTGAGCTTTATCGGCCACACGGCCGACGCATGACCGTCTAGCCCCCGGAGAATTCCCGCGTCACGGCGACCAGCTCGTGAACGATACCGGCCTCGGTCATGGCGTGACCCGAGTCCGGCACGACGCGCAGATCGGCTTCGGGCCAAGCGCGTTTGAGGTCGAAGGCAATCTTCACGGGCGTCACCACGTCGTAGCGGCCATGCACGATCACCCCCGGAATGTCGCTTAGCCGCGAGGCATTCCCGATGAGCTGATCGTCGGTCTCGAAGAAGCCGCCATTGACGAAGTAGTGGCACTCGATACGGGCGAAGGCGAGCGCGTAGTGGTCTTCCGAGAAGCGGCGCACCCGGTCGACATCGGGCAAGAGCGAAAGGGTCTTGCCTTCCCAGGCGCTCCAAGCGCGCGCCGCCGCGATCTGCATCTCGGGGTCGGCGCCGGTGAGGCGGTGATAAAAGGCCTCGATCATGTCGCCTCGCTCGGCCTCGGGAATCACGGCCGCATACTGCTCGAAAGCGTCGGGAAAAAGCCAGCTGCATCCCTCCTGGTAGAACCATTCGATTTCGGCGCGCCTGAGGGTGAAGATTCCACGCAAGACGAGCTCCGTCGCGCGCTCCGGGTGGGTCTCCGCGTAGGCAAGAGCCAGCGTCGATCCCCACGATCCGCCGAACACTTGCCAGCGATCGATGCCCAAATGCTCGCGCAAGCGCTCGATATCGCCGACCAGATCCCAGGTGGTGTTCTCCTCGAGCGAGGCGTGCGGCGTCGAGCGTCCGCAGCCGCGCTGATCGAACAGAACCATGCGATAGGTGCGCGGGTCGTGATAGCGGCGCATCAGCGGGTTGATGCCCCCGCCAGGGCCCCCATGCAGCAACACCACCGGCTTGCCAGACGGCGAGCCGCATTCCTCGAAATAGATCTCGTGCAAATCGGAGACCTTGAGACGCCCTGTGCGATAAGGGACGATCTCTGGATAAAGTGACAGCCGGTTCTGATTGGGTGTTCTCTGTAGGTCCATGGTTGCTCGGGCTTGTTACTTTCCGGAGGTGGTTGCGGCCGCGGCGGCGGCGCGTTGCTGGGCGCGGTCGAAGATGGCCTCGCCTTCAGGGTTTCGCATCTCCTCCCAATAGGCTTCCTGAGCGGCGCTCGCCGCTGGCCCATAAAGACTTACCGCGATGCCGCCAGCAAACGCGAGGACCATGCTGACGACGCTCACGGTTGCGGTGGTTACGGAAGGAGAGCCGCTGAACAGGCTGCCGACGATGAGCCCGACCAGGAACGTCACAAAACCGATCCCCATAGCCGTGAGCGCTCCCCAGACCGAGCATCGCGGCCACCAGATGCCAAGCAGAAGCAC
>JBOHJE010000049.1:0-3945 GCA_050728375.1 Methyloceanibacter sp. | reverse complement strand
GTGGGAAACTGGGGTCAAAGGGGAAAAAATCTACCCGTCGGCGCTGTATCTGAACCTCGCCAGAGGGTCAGTTAACCGCTTCGGTGTTGTCCGCCCGAGGGATTTCGTGAAGCGTGCCTGGGGCGCGCAGGGTGGCGATACGGTGGACGGGGGGAATGCGCATTGTTTAAGCGCCGCGGTCGTCTTGCGCGCCGAAAGCTGGGCCAGGCTTTGGTGCCGGCCGAGTCTCGCGGACTCCCCACCATTTTTCTCGGCGAATCTCCCAAAGCCGATCGCGAGCTGCCCCCGGTTTATCTCTGCGAAACGAGCCACGATGGCGCAAGCTGCCGGCTGAAATGGATGGCGAGCACCTGTCTCGCCGGCATGGTCGGCGTTTGCCTCATCGGGGTCGCCATCTATGCCTCTATGAACATGTCCGACGGCTCCGGGATGGTGAATTCCATCAAGCGCGCGAGCCTCGCCGCCCTTCAGCCGATGCGGAGCGCCACGCTCGCCAACGACGATCAAAGCCCCACCGGCATGAAGGAAGACCGCATCCAGATGACCGCCGCGGGCTTCGCTAGCCGTCACGTGATCCACGACACCGTGATCGAGCGCCAGGGCAGCCGCGAATTCATCACCATCGAGCCTTATCTGCGCATCGTCGCCGGCCTTGCCACTGAGCTTCCCAAAGAGTCGGCCGAGCTTCCTCCCTTCAATCCCTTCCGGCTCTATTCCGACTCGACCCCGATCGGCGGCGGCGATGAAGTTGCCGAGGCGGCGCAGGCGGTGAGCATCAACGTCGTCGATGTGCATGGCGGTTTCCTGCCCAAATCCGACAATGTCGAGCTTCTTCCCGATCAGGTGAACGAGCTAGTCGCCGAAGCAGCCGAGAATTTCGCCTACGCCGAGCAGCCTCAGGCTTGGGCCGAAGGCGGCGGTGAGGGTGAGGGTGAAGCGACCGTTCAGCTCGCCTCCTATAATCCGAGCGAGCAGCTCGGCGAGCCGCGCGTCGCGCCGAACACCACGGTCATCCACAAATCGGCCGAGGAAGTCGAGGAAGACGACGAGCTGAGCCCCGATCTTCTTGCCGGCAGCGAGACCAAGGAACTCCAGGTCGGGCGTGGCGACACCTTGATGAGCCTGTTCCTAAAGGTGGGCACCGACCAGGGCCAGGCCACCACCATCATCGAGAGCCTCGAGCCGCAATTCACCGCCAAGGATCTCAAGCCCGGCCAGACCATCAAGTTCCTGCTGGTGCCGGCGCCGAGCGACACGGGCCAGATGGAGCCCGTGCGAGTCAGCGTCTTCGCGCGCGACGGCGAGCATGTCGTCACCGTGATGCGGAACCGGCACGGCGATTTCGTCGCCTCGACCGAGCACGTTCCCGACATCGACGTGCAGGAAGCCTCCGATCGCACTACCCTCTACAAGAGCTTCTATAACGCCGCGCTCGAGCAGCATATTCCCGCCGACATCATCTTAAAACTTCTCCGCGTCCATTCCTACGACGTGGACTTCAAGCAGAAGGTCAAGCCGGGCGATTCCTTCGAAGCGTTCTTCGACGGCGAAGACGATGAGGTCGGCGAGTTGCTGTACACCTCGATGACGGTCAGCGGCGAGACGCGCAAATTCTACCGCTTCCGCACGCCCGACGATGCCGTCGACTATTACGACGAGCAGGGCAACAGCGCTAAGAAGTTCCTGATGCGCAACCCCGTCAAAGGCGGCCGCTACACTTCGGGCTTCGGCGACCGCAAGCACCCGCTCCTCAAGCGTTGGCGCATGCATACCGGCGTCGATTGGGCAGCGCCCTCCGGCACGCCGATCGTCGCCGCCGGCGACGGCACCGTCGAGATGGTCGGGCGCGAAGGCGGCTACGGCAACTATGTGCGCATCCGCCATTCGAACGGCTTCGCCACCGCCTACGGCCATATGTCCCGCTACGCCTCGGGCATGTCGCCCGGCGTGAGCGTCAAGCAGGGCCAGGTGATCGGCTTCGTCGGTTCGACCGGCCGCTCGACCGGACCGCACTGTCACTACGAGGTTCTGATCAACAACAAGTTCGTGAACCCCATGACCATCGCGGTGCCGCGCGGGCTCCAGCTCACCGGCCGCGAGCTTGCCGCCTTCCAGAAAGAGCGCAAGCGCATCGAGGCCCTCATGCAGCTCGATCCGGTCTCGAGCCGCGTCGCCCAAGCCTCCCAGCCTCAGTAACTTTCTTCCGCTCTTCTTCCCCTCCCGCCAAAATCCGAAACCACCACCGGCCTGCGAAGCGGCGATCGCTCGCGCCCGCTCCATAGGCTGGAATTTCCGGTAAGATCGTCGGGGGGAAGCAAAGATGCGCCATGTCTGACGCCGAAGTCGTTTTGTCGATCGCGCTCGGCGTCGGGCTATCCGCGGCGACGGGCTTCCGCTTGTTCGTGCCCATGCTCATCGTGAGCGCCGTCGCCTATACCGGGCATCTGCCGCTATCCGACGGCTTCGCCTGGCTCGGCACGCCGGCCGCACTCATCATGCTCGCCGTCGCGGCCGTGGCGGAGATCCTCGCCTATTACATCCCCGGCGTCGACAATCTCTTGGACACGCTCGCCGTGCCGGCGGCGCTCGTCGCCGGAACGGTGGTGTCGGCGGCGGTGCTGACCGACCTGCCACCGATGCTGAAATGGACCACCGCGATTATCGCCGGCGGCGGCGCCGCGGCGCTCACGCAAGGCACGACCACCGCGCTCAGGGCGAAATCCACGCTGATGACCGACGGCTTCGGCAACGCGGCGCTTGCGACCGCCGAGCTCGGCGGCTCGCTGGTCCTCACCGTCATCGCACTTGCCGCGCCGCTGATCGGGCTCGTCCTCGTCGCCCTGTTCCTGTGGCTCGCCTGGCGGCTGTATCACAAGCTGTCGAGCCAGTCGCCGCCGCAGGAACCTTGAGCTCGGAGGCCGCGCGCGCCTAGCAGCGGTTGCCGAGCGTGACGATGCACCAGAGGCCCTTGCCGGTCTGCTTGACGGCCGTGCCGCCGCCCTTGACCACGCCCTTGCCGGCTTGCGCCGTTCCCTTGACGATGCCCTTGCCGGCCTGGGCCGTGCCCTGGACGGCGCCCTTGATCGGCGCGGTCTCCGCCTGGAGCGGGAGTGTCATGCCGGCGATCAGCAGGCCAGCGAGAATGGGAAGAGAGGGACGCATGGTGGATTCCTCCGTTGTGAAAGGACTGGGCTCGGCGAAAGAATAGCCGAAGGCGACCGTTGGTTCCGCGAACCCCCGCCCCCGGAACGCCGCGGCACTCTCCCAATAGCCCAGGAAAGTGACTGCCGAGAGGCGAGCCAGAGCAAGACGTCGACATCACACCTTGGTCAGCGGCGCAGGTTCTAGACTTCAACGGCAAATTGGAGCGAACGCCTCCAATCATCAGGATCTTGCCGAGCTTGAGGTCATGCGGTTTCTCGATCTCAAAGACGATTTGGAGAATGGTGACAACAGCATCGCCGCGATACTAAAGACCGTCTCGCTCGGAGCCGACATGCGCGCAAGTTCGTTGGTCGCGAACTCCGAGAGAAGGCCTTTGGTCGCTACGGCATTCCGCAAGAGGAAGAGCTGGCAGACGCAAAGAAGCCAGACCTGAGATTCTACGGTATAAGTTCGACGGACCGGTGCCCGTCGAACTAAAGCTTGCGAACAACTGGACAGGTCCAGATCTCTTCGAACGATTGGAAAATCAGCTTTGTGGCGACTATCTGCGTGACAACCGCTCCACGCGTGACTGTTCGTGCTGTCTACCGGGGTGAGAAGGCCAGTTGGGAATTACCGGGCGAAACGAAGCGTGTTGACTTCACCGGTTGGTCGCCTCTCTCCAGAGCCACTGGGAGAGGATTTCGCCAAAGTTTCCGAGTGTGGAGGAAATCATAGTTATCGGGATCAACCTGACAACCAGGACGAGGTGATACTCCGCAAAATCGCATTCTGCATCGC
>JBOHJE010000048.1:0-8378 GCA_050728375.1 Methyloceanibacter sp. | reverse complement strand
GGCCAGACACGCGAATTCCGTGAGGCCAGCACGAACATGTACCTGGTCTTTCTGCTCGCGCTTGCCTTTATTTATTTGGTGCTTGCCGCCCAATTCGAGAGCTTCACCGATCCCTTCATCATCATGCTCACCGTGCCGCTCTCGGTGACCGGGGCGCTGCTCGCGCTGTGGTGGAGTGGCGGCACTTTGAACATCTACAGCCAGGTTGGGCTTGTGACGCTGATCGGGCTTATCACCAAGCACGGCATCCTCATTGTGGAGTTCGCCAATCAACTTCGCGGGCGTGGGCATCCTATGCATGAGGCCGTAATCGAATCTGCGGCGCTGAGGCTGAGGCCGATCCTCATGACCACGGGCGCCATGGTGCTCGGCGCGGTGCCGCTGGCGCTGGCCACGGGCGCAGGCGCTGAGAGCCGTCAGGATATCGGCTGGGTGATCGTGGGCGGACTCTTGGTGGGAACGCTGTTCACGCTATTCGTGATCCCGGTGGTCTACACCTATCTGAGCAAGCGCGTGTTCATCGAGGCCCACGCCGATGAGCCGATCGTGCAGCCCGCTCCAAGCAAGAAGAAGCCCGCGTCCTCCGGCGGTCCCGTCGCCGAGCCGGCCGAGTAGGCACCTCCATGTTGATGCGTGCGAAGAGGCCGCAACGCTAAGGCGTGTAGGCTGTGGCACCCGCAAGAAAAGAGCCCCGGCGCGGGGAGTGCCGAGGCTCGTACGCAATACACAGAACGCACTAACAGCCCAGACGAACTCAACTGGGCACAGTAAACATGCCTGGCGGCTATGGCACTTTTTTGACGATTCCTTGTCATTCTCTTTAACAGCAACAAGGATTTGCGGAACGATCCTCACCTTTTTAGCGAAAAACCGGGCAGTCTGGGGCGAAGGGCCACTTCTCGACCTCGCCCATTTTGCCGCCGCCCGCACGAGCCTTGTGCGTTCCCCCGCACCATGCACAATGATTGAAAATTCGGCATAGGGCCGAAGCGGCGAGGACCTTGTCATGCGGTGGCGTGGTCAAAGAGAAAGCCAGAATGTCGAGGACCGGCGCGATGAAGGCCGCGGCTTCGGCTTCCCATTTCCCGGCGGCCGAGTCCGTTTCCCGAGCAGCGGCGGCGGTGGACGCGGCGGCGGCCGGATCGGCATTGTCGGGCTCCTGATCATCCTCGGCCTGATGCTGTTCTTCGGCATCGACCCGACGGTGCTCATGCAGGGCAGCGGTCCGGGCGATCCGAGAGCGGGCTTTCCCGACATCCACCTTCCGCAACAACGGCCCGACGCCACCAACTTTCCAAGTCCCGGATCCGAACAAGGTCCCGACATACAACGCCCCGCTACGACGGGCGAGGACGATCTCAAGCGCTTCGTGTCGGTGGTTCTCGCCACCACGGAGGATACTTGGGAGGATCTTCTGGCGCGCTATGGCGCACGCTATCGCGATCCGGCGCTCGTGCTCTTCACCGGCGCGGTGCGTTCGGCCTGCGGCACCGGCATGGCGGCAATGGGGCCCTTCTACTGCCCCGGCGATCAGAAGGTTTACATCGATCTCGACTTTTACCGGGAGCTCAAGAACCGGTTCCGCGCGCCCGGCGATTTCGCCCAAGCCTATGTGATCGCCCATGAGGTGGGTCACCACGTGCAGAATCTGCTTGGCATTGCCGAGCAGGTCGAGGTCGCGCGCCGGCGGATGGGAGAGAGGGCTAGCAACGCCCTCCAGGTGCTCATGGAGCTCCAGGCGGATTGCTTCGCCGGGGTGTGGGCGAACCATACGCAAGAAAGCAAGGGCATCGTCGAGCCGGGCGATATCGACGAGGCGCTTGCCGCCGCGAGCGCCATCGGCGACGACCGAATTCAGCGGCAAACGCAAGGCTATGTCGTACCGGATGCCTTCACGCACGGCTCCTCCGAGCAGCGGGCGCGCTGGTTCCGGCGAGGCTTCGAAAATGGCACACTGGAGGCTTGCGATACCTTCAACACGGATCAGCTCTGACGGCTTCTGCCGGGCGAGGCACTGCTGAATAACGGATTGCAACTTCCAGTAGCGAAGGCGGCTGCCTCCTTCGTTGAACAGACCGCCGCTTACGGCGTAGTCTTTTTCCAAGATTCGGGTGGGCAAAAGCGGCGGGGTCTGAACGATGCGCCTGAGGCTGTGGCGATCGGCTGTCCTTGGCCTTGCGGCCGCTTGCTTTGCAGGCGGCTTGAACCGCGCCGCGGCCGCCGATGCCGATGATGTCATCACGCTCGGCGCTGCGGTTTCCCTGACCGGCAAATATGCGCTGAACGGGGCCAACACCAAGAACGGCTACGGGCTCAGCGTCCGCGAGATCAACCGGAAGGGCGGCGTCAAGATCGGCGACAAGACCTACCGGCTGTCCGTTCGCTACTACGACGACGAATCGACGCCCGCGAGGGGCACCGAGCTCGTCGAGCGTCTGATCCAGCAGGATGGCGTGAAGTTCATTCTCGGGCCTTACGGTTCGGGTCTGACCAAGGCGATCCTGCCCATCGTCGAACGCCACAAAGTGCCGATGATCGAGGCGAACGGCGCGGCGCGCGAGCTGTTCACCAAAGGCTACCGTTACATCTTCGCGGTGCTTTCGACCTCCGACCAGTATCTAGCGCCGGCCATCGACCTCGCCGCCGAAAACGCCAACAAGCTTGGCAAGTCTCCGGAAACGATCAGGGTTGCTCTGGCAATGGAGAACGATCCCTTCGCCCAGGATGTCAGGGCAGGGGTGCTCGACGACGTTCAGCGCCACGGGATGAAGGTCGTCATCGACGATCAGCTTCCACCGGAGCTCAACGACATGTCGGTGACGCTTGCCAAGATCAAGGCGCTGCGCCCGGACGTGCTGGTGGTCTCGGGACACGAGAAAGGGGCGCTCACCGCGGTCACGCAGATCGATGCGCTCCGCGTGCACATTCCGATTCTGGCCATGACCCATTGCGACTCGGCGCGAGTCGCCGAGAGGGCGAGCAAGGCTGCCGACCATGCGCTCTGCGCCAATCAGTGGCACCGCACGCTGGCCCATGAGGGCGAGCTGTTCGGCAGCGCCTCCAAATTCGCCGAAGCCTTCGAGGTGGCCTATGGCTACGAGGCGCCCTATCAGGCCGCCCAATCGGCAGCGGCAGTCCACGTCTATGCCGACGCCTTCAAGCGCGCGCAGAGCCTGGAGCCGGATAACGTGCGGGACGCCATCGCGGCAACCGATCTCCAGACCTTCTACGGCCCGGTGAAGTTCGACCGGACGGGAAAGAACGTCGCGAAACCGATGGTCCTCACCCAGATTGTGAACGGCGAATATGTGGTGGTCGCGCCCGCCGAATGGGCCACCGCAAAGCCGGTGATCCCGCGCCCGCGCCACTAGCGGTCGACGGCTCCACGCCGCCACAGCTAGCATCATCTCCGAGGTCGCGACCGACGCAGCGGTAACGAATCGTCTGGCGGGCGTCCGTGTCCGCTCAGCGCTAAACGTCTGCTAGTGACCCATCCCGGACTCTATTGCAGTCCGGATCGCGCGAGCGAAAGCTCGATCGGTTGCCGGGCCTTAAGCGCCATTTGAACCGTGTGGGCCAAATAAATGGGCCCCGTGGCCGTTGAGTGGTCTTCGACTACTAACCTCGGCCCGCAGAAACGACACTCAAACGTGTCGCACGATCAAGCCCCCGCTTTGGACAGGCTGGGGTTCTACAAGGTTCTGCTCATGGCAGCGAAGCATAGGAAGATTGCACCAAGATATGCTGTCAACATCTCCTTAAAAGCGTGCGACATCGCAAAAGCCGGAGCGGCAGCTACTCGAAAGGTGCGCGATCGTAACGATTTGCTCGGCACAATCGAGATGGCCAAGGGACATTCGGTTGAAAAGCGCGCACGGCAAAAGAGGCTTCAAGCGGATACCGTACCGAAAACTGGCTGACCAGCTCGACGATATGCATTGAGATGAGCGCTTGACCTCTGTGAGCCTGATGGGGTTGCATCTATCCCCGATACAAACGCTCTCTCACTGGGGAGTCGGTGCTGGTACGGTAGGAGCGCTCTGCGCCGGCGCGGTCGGCTCTGGCGTCGTCGAAACCGACATCTCTCCCCGGCCGTAGCCGTAATAGACGAGAGCCCCAAAAATGATTCCGAACACGATGGCCGAAGCAAGCGCATTCAGCACGGGGCGTCTACTGAATACAATCGTGCTGCCAATCACGTCGATGATAAACACGATGATGGCGGCGATGAGTACGGGCTCGAACCAAGCGTATTCTGTTGGTAGGAGCATTCTGAGGCCTCTGGTCGCGTAGGGCATCAATAGCCGCGCTGCGCGCGTATGCTTCCGTTGTTAGATGCCCAGCTTGATGCAGAGCTTAAACACGATCGACAGCAGAAGAGTTCCGGTTGGTAACCAGCCGCTTGCATGTACTAGCTGTGGCGTACATCCGCTTTATGAAAAGTCGGCATATTTCTCGCTGCGGCCAGCAACCTCAAGTGCCGGCAATGCGTTGATTGCTTGGCTGACCTCGCGCCTCCCACCGCCTCCTACAGAAAAACTCGAAGCCGCCTGGCTGATATCGTCCCGAAGCCAAGCCAAATTGGCACGGTTGCCTACCGAAATCTATGGCCATGCGCCCTTGCTTAACCTGCTTCAAACGCGAGCCAGGTGAGCGCGATGATAGGATCGGCCAGCTTTAGCGATATTCCCGGCTAGATGGGCGGGGACGATGCTCGGCAATCTGCTCATTCTGTTCGAGGCGCCCGCGCTCAGCCTACAGCTCGTCATAGACGGCATCCTCATTGGCGCCGTCTTCGCGCTCGCCGCCTATGGCATGGCACTCGTCTGGGGCGTGACCAACATCATCAATGTGTGTCAGGGCGAATTCGTGATGCTCGGCGGTTTCATCACCGTGTTCTGTGCCGAGCAGGGACTGCCGCCGTTGATCGCCGTGCCGCTCGCTGCGACGGCGCTGTATGTGCTCGGTCTGGGGCTTTTCTACACGGTGATCGTGCATCTCATCGGCCGCGACATGTTCAACTCGGTGCTGGCCACCTTCGGCATCGCCATCATCCTCCAGCAGCTCATGGCGAATCTGTTCGGCGGCGCCGATCGCATCGCCCAGAGCGATCTCGGGGCCTGGTTCTTGTTCGACGGAGTCGTCGGGATCGAGAAGGTGAAGGTTCTCGTCTTCGCCGTCTGCGTCGTGCTGGGTGTCGCTCTGGCGCTGTTCCTGTCGCGCTCACGCCAGGGTCAGGCCATTCGCGCCACGGCGCAGGAACCGCGAGCCGCGAGCGTTCTCGGCATCGACACTCGCAAGGTCTACGGCCTCACCTATGCGCTCAACGCCGCGATCTGCGGCGCGGCGGGCGCGCTGGCGGCCATGGCCTATACCATTCACCCCTATGGGGGGCTGTCCTACACGATCCGCTCCTTCATGATCGTCGTGCTGGCGGGGCTCGGCAATCTCGCCGGCGTCATCTGGGCGGCCCTCGGCCTCGGCGTTGCCGAAAGCTTCGCGGGCTTTATCCTCGGCCCCCAATATCAGATCGCTTTCGTCTTCGGCCTGCTGGTCGCCGTGCTCGTGGTACGCAATTGGCGGCTGAAGCGGCAGCGCCGTTATCTTAGATAGCGAGATGGCCGGCGCACCCTCCCTCACGCCGACGCGCCTCCTGCTCATCGCGGGCCTGCTGGCCTGCGGCGTGGTCGCGCCGCTCCTCTTTCCGGCCTACCAGCTCCAGTTCACCGAGCTGCTTCTGTTCATCGTCTTCGCGCTCGCCTGGGATCTCGTCGGCGGCCAGATGGGCTACAACTCCTTCGGCAATGTGCTGTTCGTCGGCGTCGGCATGTATGTCGCGGCCATCGTCCAGGTCGGCCTCTTCTACGATGTCGGCCTCTATAACGAGGCGCGGGGCGGCGGCACCGAGTTCACCTTCGACGTGGGCCAGTTCGTCACGGGCCTTGCGCTCGGGCTTCCGGCCGCCGCCTTGGCAGCCTCGCTGATCGCCTGGCTGCTCGGCTCCCTCGTGCTGTCGATGCGGGGTCATTACTTTGCGATCTGCACGCTCGGGCTCGGCATCGCCGCGGGCCAAATCGCCGCCGGCATCCCCTGGCTTGGCGGCGGCTCAGGCATGCTCACGCCGAACCCGCCGCTCGCGCTCGGCGACGTCGAGCTTCTGCTCTACTACCTTTCGCTCGCCATCGCGGTGCTTTGCGCGCTGAGCTTCGCCTGGCTGCTGTCCACGCGCTTCGGGCTCGCGCTCAACGCCATCAGGGACGACGAGGACAAGGCCGAGGCCATGGGGCTTCGCACCCATGCCGCCAAGGTCACAGCGTGGACCATCGCCGCCGCCTTCATCGGCGCCGCGGGCGCGCTCTACGGCAATGTCGTCCGCTTCATCGACCCAGTCCAGACGGCGTTCGCGGGGCCGACCATCGGTGTCTGGATGATCCTTATGGCACTCCTCGGCGGCAAGGGGACGCTGCTCGGCCCGATCGTCGGGGCCATCGTGTTCCAGCTCACCAAGGAGCTGTTCTGGACCTATCTTCTTGGCTGGCAGAGAGTCGCGCTGGGCGTGCTGATCGTCGCGGTCGCCGTGTTCTTCCCGACGGGCATTGTCGGCTTCATTCGCGGGCGATTTGACGCAACAAGACGCGATTCTACGCAAGATTCGGCGCAAAAGATGGGGGACCCATGACGACGGCGCTCGAACTCTCTGACGTCACCAAGACCTTCGGCGGCGTCATCGCCAACGAGGGCATCAACATGCGCGTCCCGCAAGGAGCGATCGTCGGACTGATCGGGCCGAACGGGTCCGGCAAGACCTCGCTTTTCAACGCCATTACAGGCGCCTATCCGATCGATTCCGGCTCGATTTGTTTCAAGGGCAGGGAGATTTCCCGGCTGCTGGCCGGCGAGGTCGCCCGGGTCGGGATCATCAGGACCTTCCAGCAACCGCGCGTCTATGCCGCGATCAGCGCGCGCGCGAACATGCTGATATCGGCGGCGATCAGGGCCGCGCCGTTCCGCAGCCTGTTCCAGCGCCATGACCCCGAGTTGGATGCGCGCGCCGAGGAACTGCTCGATTTCGTCGGTCTTGCCGCAAAGAGGCATTTACTGGCCGGCGAGCTGTCCTTCGGACAGCAGAAACTGCTCGAGCTCGCCATGGCGCTGATCGACGAACCGGAGATGCTGCTCCTCGACGAGCCGACGGCCGGCATCAATCCCGTCCTGATCGATAGCGTAATCGAGCGCCTCAAAGCGGCGAACAAAGCACGCGGGCTGACGCTCCTGGTCATCGAGCACAACATGCCGGTGATCATGGACCTAGCCGAGCACATCTACTGCCTCGCGCATGGCCGCCTTCTGGCCGAAGGGCCACCCAACGCCATAAAGAGCGATGCGCGCGTGCTCGACGCTTATCTCGGGGCGGCGTGATGGCGCGGGCAAAGCAGAACCGGGCGGTCGGCAAGAGCAAGGAAGCGGTCTCGATTGCCGCTCTCGACCGCCTGGCCGGTGACACGCCGCTCGTCGTCATCGACCATCTGCGCGCGGGTTACGGGCGCATGGAGGTGCTCCACGATTTCAGCTTGCGCATTGCACGCGGCGGCTTGCTCTGCCTGATCGGTCCCAACGGCGCCGGAAAGTCGACGGTGCTTCACGCCATCTACGGCTTTGCCCGCATCTTTTCGGGCGCCGTCACCCTGGGGGGGCAGGACATCACCAGCGTCCCACCAAGCGCAAAGCTGAAATCCGCGCGGATCGCTTACGTCCTGCAACGCGACTCCGTCTTTCCCGACATGACGGTGGAAGAGAATCTGCTCATGGGGGGATATCTTCTCGGCAGGCAAGCCGACGCCAAGGCGGCGGCCGAGGCGGTGCTCGCCCGCTATCCGGCGCTGGAGTCGCGGCGGCGCGAGCGGGCACGCGTCTTGTCTGGAGGGGAACGCCGACTGTTGGAGATTTCCCGCGCGCTGATCATGGATCCAGACCTGCTGCTGATCGACGAACCGTCGATCGGGCTCGAGCCGCGCGCCATCGACGTGATCTTCGACGCGCTGCGGCAGCTCTGCGACGAAGGCGGCAAGACGCTCATCGTAGTCGAGCAGAATGCGCGCAAAGGGCTGGAGTTCGCGGACGTGGGTTACGTGCTGGTCGCGGGCACGCTCGCCAAGGCGGCACCGGGCCGCGAGCTGCTCAACGATCCGGAAATGGGCCGGCTGTTCTTAGGCGGCTGAAGATCCTAGAGCGCGTCGCCCGCGTAGACGGTGGCCTCGCAGGGTCGGTCGGCCTTCTTGAACAGCGAGCAAGCCCCTTTGGCTTCGTCGGGGCTGGCGAAGGGGCCCGCGATCAGCCGCCACTTTTTGTCGGGAGCGAGCACGCGTCTTGGCTGAAGC
>JBOHJE010000047.1:0-6207 GCA_050728375.1 Methyloceanibacter sp. | reverse complement strand
TACCTCGACAGTGCTCGGCGCTTTCCCGCCGGAATTCGCCAAGCAGATCCCCGGCGCCGCCGAGGATCCCCGCTTCTGGGCGAGCGGCATGTCCTTCATCGCTCACCCCGTGAACCCAAACGCGCCGACCGGCCACATGAACACCCGCATGGTGGTGACCTCGAAGGGCTGGTTCGGCGGGGGCGGCGACCTCACCCCGGTTCTGACGAGCCGCCGCACGCAAGAGGACCAAGACGCAAGAGCGTTCCACGCGGCCATGCAGGCCGCCTGCGAGGGCCAGCCTTCGGCGGACTACCCCCGCTTCACGCAATGGTGCGACCAGTATTTCTACCTCCCCCACCGGGGGGAGCCGCGCGGCATCGGCGGCATCTTCTACGATTATCTGGACAGCGGAGACTGGGAGGCCGACTTCGCCTTCACCCAGAGCGTCGGCCGCGGATTTATGACGATTTATGCGAATATCGTGCGCCGTAATATGGCAACCCGGTGGACCGAGGCCGACCGCGAGGAGCAGCTTGTCCGCCGCGGCCGCTATGTCGAGTTCAACTTGCTTTATGACCGTGGCACGATTTTCGGGCTGAAAACCGGCGGCAATGTCGAGGCGATCCTCTCCTCCCTGCCCCCTCTGGTGAAGTGGCCTTAGCCTTGGCCTTCTGGAGAAAGCGCACCGGCCTCCTAACCCCTGATCCCGGCATACATGAAGGCGGGGGTCTCGCTATGGGCCGGAGCAGTGGCCTGGAGAGCGCCGAAGCGGGTCTCCAGCACCGGAGCCTCATAGACGACGCGGGCAAGCAGGATCGCGATCGCCGTCATCAGCAGGACCACCACGATCCTCCACATTTCAGCCACCCCTTCCTCGGGCAGCGAGGCGCTCCAACAAGCGCCTCGATGCCTGGTTTAGGGTTCGGCGGCTGAACCGAATCTGAGGCGGCCGTTCATCTGGCGTTTAGATTGTGGCGGCGGGTCTAAGTTCCTGCTTGCCAAGGGGCGGTGCATCCCCCATCTTCTTGTCACCGGGCGCCCAAGGCTTTGGGCGCGGACTTGGACGACGGCAAGTGACTATCGCGGCTAAGAGCTCGACCCTTTCCTGACATCTCAAGACGACGAAGGTCGCCCTTGGCGGGGCGGCCTGCGGCCCGTTGTGTGTGAAACTTTGAAACGGGAAAGGAATTCCCCCAATGGCTCGTGTCAACGGCACAGTAAAATTCTTCAATCATGCGCGGGGCTTCGGCTTCATTCAGCCGGAAGACGGCAGCAAGGACGTATTCGTCCATGCGACCGCACTTGAGCGTTCGGGCGTGCCCGCGCTTAACGAAGGCGACAAGGTCTCTTTCGAGATCGAGGACGATCGGCGCGGCCGCGGCAAGCAGGCCGCCAACGTGCAGCTCGCCTAACCAAGCGCGCTAACAGCGACTGAGAGCCGCCGGGTCTCCACCCGGCGGCTTTTTTGCGCCCGGGCGCTGCCCAAATTCGTTAAGCCGCGGTTCATCTTGACGGCCCTATTTTGCCGTAAAGCGGGGGTTACTTTCATTACCCAATCCCTGGGGCACCTCCCCCGCAAATTGAGCTTTTGCGGGAAAATTTCGGCTAAGGAACTCGAAAAAATGGGCAAGACAACCTTAACAGCAATCGTTGCCGCTGCGCTCGTCGGGGCGACCGCGTTGATCTTCGCGGTTCCGGCGGAAGCCGGCCGTGGTCATGGCCACGGTTGGGGCGGTCCGCGCTACGTCCAGAACAATTACTACTACCGCCGCGGCAGCGGCGGCGGCAATACCTTGGGCGCCGGCCTGCTTGGCTTCGGCGTCGGGGCCATTGTGGGCAGCGCGCTCACCCCGCGCGAAGTCTATGTGGCGCCGCCTCCCCAGCCGGTCTACGCGCCGGTGGCTCCGGTGGCCTACGGGCCTGAGCCCTGGTCGCCGGACTGGTACACATACTGCTATTCCCGTTATCGGAGCTTCAATCCGAATGACGGCACCTTCGTCGGCTACGACGGCATCGTTCACTTCTGCCGCTAGTCTGACACGTCGCGCGCGTAAAAGCCTGCCAGCCGGTACGCCGGGCTGACAGGCTTTTTATTTTGAGCCGCCCGCCGCTGCGCCAAGTCAGCACCGATCGCGCGCCATAACCACGCACCTATGCAACCTCCACGCCCCCACTTTCGTTTTTGACGCGGCGTTTACCCCTGCGGCAACACTGCTGCGGGAAATTGCGCTTTGTGTCTTGAACATGGCACCCGGCGGGCGCAAAATTGTCCCGCTCCGAGATGAGTCCAGGAAAGCGCTGGCCCGCATTGGTCGCGCCCACAAAAAGACGTTTACGGGGGGACTGAGAAGGACTCTGGGCTATGAATATTGCCACCCCAGCCGGCCGGGTAATCGAAACGCCGCGCGACGAGCCGCATGTCCCTGCCGACCGGCAAGCCCTGACCCTTGTGAAGCCCTATCAGGGCATGGTGGCCTGGCCGACCGTGCTGCTCGCCGTGGGTATCGTTTCCGCCTTCGCCCTGGTCTGCGCGCTAGCGACCGTGCACATCATCCCTCTCTGGCTCGGGCTGATCCTCAACACTGTGATCCTCTACGCCGACCAGACGCCGCTGCATGAGGCCTGCCACGGCAACATCGCCGGCAAGGACTCAAGGTGGCTTTGGCTCAACCACCTCGTCGGCTACGCCTGCGGCACGATCCTGCTGCACGAGTACAAGGCGTTCCGCTACATGCATCTCGCGCACCACCGCGACACCAACAATCCGCATCTCGATCCCGATCATTGGGTCGCCGTGCAGAATCCGTTTCTCGTCCTGTTCCGCTGCCTCACCATCGTGTTCTGGTACCACCAGTATTTCTGGAAGCACATCGCGTTCCACGGCCACATCCCGGGGATGCGTCCGCTCGCACTCCACATCATGGCGATGCACACGATCTACTACAGCGTGGCGCTCGGCCTATCGGTGATGGGCTATTGGCGCGAGGTGCTCATGCTGTGGATCTTCCCGCACATCCTCGCCTCGGCGCTCATCATCTACTTCTTTGCCTATCTCACCCATAAGCCGCATGAGGTGCACGAGCGCTATCGCGATACGAACGTGTTCTGGGTGAAGGGCAGGATCATGGAGCCGGCCGTGAACTGGCTCTACATGTTCCAGAACTTCCACCTCATCCATCATCTCTTCCCGCGGGTGCCGTTCTACCTCTATCCGAAGGCGTTCCGTTCCTTGAAGCCGGTGCTGGATAAGGAGCGCGCCCACATCTACGAGTTCGGGCACGAGGGCCGGCCCGTTTTCGGCGAGCGGGGTCAACCGACCCAATGAGTGCTTAGGAACTCTGCTCGAAGGTCAGATCCGCCGGCGAGATCAGCACCGAAAACTGTTCGTACCCGATCACCACGCTCGGGAACTTGGTGAGATCGACGCCTGCGGGGGATCCGATAATTTTGACTGCCCTTGAAGGCGCGCAAGCCGTCGAAATCGACGAACATGGTGCCGGTCACTTTGCCCGCGTCTCTGACGTTGGCGGCCGGCACCAGATAGACGCGAAAGGCGGGCCTGCGCCCCCCCGAGCGCCAGGCCGACGGCCGCGCCGAGCACGGCGCCGATGAGAAAGACTGTTAGCCACCGCCACATCGGCCGCGTCTCCAGAGTTCGTGCAAGCTAAACGAGCTTGCCACGGGATGCCGCGCGTGCGCGATCACCATGAATAACGCTTTTGCTAGTGCAGGCAGAGTTCGCCCTCGACGAAGTTGAACTCGGTGGGAGAGATCAGGCGCCGGTGCGCCACGCGCACCCGGTAGAGCGGACCTTCGAGATTGGCATCCCAGAAGCCGAGAAAGTCGGTGAGTTTGGGAAAGCTCGGGGCAATGTCGTAATCCTGCCAGATATAGCTTTGCAGAAGCTTCGGGTGATCGGGTAGGCGGTAGAGTATCTCTGCCGTGGTGAGGGAAAAGCCCGAGAGTTGAGGAAGGAACCTTGTGTCCATGCTTAGTCCCCGCTGATCAGCCTTTTTCGGTTTATAAATCCTAATCTCGCGAACCAGTTGCGTCCATCCAATTTATCAAGTTGAATCAGTATCTTGGCAGCAGATTTGACAAGCTGCTAACGGCCTTTGGCACTCAACCCTTGAAAGTGCCAAAATGGCATTTTACATAGGGTCCGGGTGCGTTCGGTTCCCGAACGCCCGTCCCATTCAAAATTTGCCGGTAGGAGGTGCAGAGATGAAGTTTCGTCCATTGCATGATCGCGTCGTGGTGCGCCGCGTCGAGGAGGACGAAAGAACCAGGGGCGGCATCATCATTCCCGATACTGCCAAGGAGAAGCCACAGCAGGGCGAAGTCGTGGCCGTAGGCCCCGGTGCCACCAACGAGAAGGGTCAGGTCCAGCCGCTCGATGTAAAGCCAGGCGATCGCGTGCTGTTCGGCAAATGGTCGGGCACCGAGGTCAAGATCGACCGCGAGGATGTCCTCATCATGAAGGAGAGTGACATTCTCGGGGTGCTAGAGGGCGTCGTTACCAAGAAGAAAGCTGCTTAAGCCCCGCAACTAACCAAGGTTTCGATCCGTCCTTCGAGACGCGAGCGTCGCTCGTTCCAAGGGACGAGGACAGTTCAACGGAGAAAGAACAATGGCTGCCAAAGAAGTGAAATTTGCACAGGACGCCCGCGAGCGGATGCTCCGCGGGGTCGACATCTTGGCCAATGCGGTCAGGGTGACCCTCGGCCCCAAGGGCCGCAATGTCGTGCTCGAGAAGTCCTTCGGCGCGCCCCGCATCACCAAGGATGGTGTAACGGTCGCCAAGGAGATCGAGCTCGAGGACAGGTTCGAGAACATGGGCGCGCAGATGGTTCGCGAAGTCGCCTCCAAGACTGCGGACGAGGCGGGTGACGGCACCACGACGGCGACGCTGCTTGCGCAAGCCATCGTCAAGGAAGGCGCGAAGTCGGTAGCCGCCGGCTCCAATCCCATGGACCTCAAGCGCGGCGTCGATCTCGCCGTCAGCACCGTGATCCAGGAGCTCAAGGCGAAGGCGAAGAAGGTCACTTCCAACGAGGAGATCGCCCAGGTCGGCACCATCTCCGCCAACGGCGATCAGGAGATCGGCCGCTTCATCTCCGCGGCCATGCAGAAGGTCGGCAACGACGGCGTGATTACCGTCGAGGAGGCTAAGGCGCTCGAGACCGAGCTCGAAGTCGTCGAAGGCATGCAGTTCGACCGCGGCTACATCTCGCCCTACTTCATCACCGACGCCGACAAGATGCGCGTCGAGCTCGAAAACCCCTACATCCTCATCAACGAGAAGAAGCTCTCCAACCTTCAGTCGATGCTGCCTTTGCTCGAAGCCGTGGTCCAGTCTGGCCGGCCGCTTCTCGTTATCGCCGAGGACGTCGAAGGCGAGGCGCTTGCCACCCTCGTGGTCAACAAGCTCCGCGGCGGCTTGAAGGTCGCAGCGGTGAAGGCCCCGGGCTTCGGCGATCGCCGCAAGGCCATGCTCCAGGACATCGCCGTCCTGACCGGCGGCCAGGTCATCTCCGAGGACCTCGGCATCAAGCTCGAGAATGTGACGCTCGACATGCTCGGCCGCGCCAAGAAAGTCGTCATCACCAAGGATGACACGACCATCGTCGATGGCGCCGGCAAGAAAGCCGATATCCAAGCGCGCGTCGGCCAGATCCGTCAGCAGATCGAGGACACCACTTCCGACTACGACAAGGAGAAGCTCCAGGAGCGGCTTGCCAAGCTCGCCGGTGGCGTGGCCGTAATCAAGGTCGGCGGCGTTACCGAGATGGAGGTAAGAGAAAGGAAGGATCGCGTCGACGATGCGTTGAATGCGACCCGTGCTGCAGTCGAGGAAGGCATCGTGCCGGGCGGCGGCGTGGCCCTCGTCCGCACCCTAAAGGCACTCGAGCAACTGAAGGGCGCCAACGAGGATCAGAAGGTCGGCATCAGCATCGTGCGTCGCGCGCTTCAATCACCGCTCCGGCAGATAGCCGAGAACGCGGGTGAGGACGGCGCCGTTGTCGTCGGCAAGATCCTCGACAAGGACACCTACTCATTCGGCTACAACGCAGCGACCGGCGAGTATGGCGACCTCGTCAAGCAGGGCGTCATCGATCCCGCCAAGGTCGTGCGCACCGCGCTTCAGGACGCCGCATCCGTCGCGGGCCTGCTCATCACCACCGAGGCCATGGTGGCGGAGTTGCCGAAGAAGCAGCCCGCGCC
>JBOHJE010000046.1:0-3680 GCA_050728375.1 Methyloceanibacter sp. | reverse complement strand
TGCCCAGAGAGGGCGATGCCCTCGCCTTGCGGGCCGATGGTGGCGAAGAGGCTGGCCTTCTCGCCGTCGCCCGACGGGATCAGCGTCGAGTGGACGCCGTGGCCGTCGAGGTAAGCCTGGACGAAGCCGATCAGCGGGAGATTGGACTTGGCGCTCGTGGTGTCGAACCGGACGAGCGCGTCGAGCAGCTCGACGGTGGTTTGTCGTTTCAGCCCCAAGCGATTGGTCACGAGCCGGCTGGCGTCACCGCCGTCGAGGTGCGGAACCGTGCGAGCGATCGCGCGCGGGCCTTCATGGCTTCGGTTTCACGGTCCCGCGGCGGGGCGTTGGTGAGGAGCGAGCCGAGCAACTCTCGGGCAGCCTCGGTGACCTTATCCACGGCCCGGTCGAATGCCGCTTCGTTCGCTTTCGAGGGCCCGGTGAAGCCGCTCAGCTTCCGCACGAACTGCAGGGCGGAGGCGCGGATCTCGTCCTCGGTGGCTGGCGGCTCGAAATTGTGAAGCGTCTTGATGTTTCGGCACATGATCTTCCTCCAAAGGGCCGGGAGGTTGCCGAAAAGGTGACACACCGCTTTGCCGCAAGCAAGGCGTGCCCCATTCCCCTGGGCCGGCGCTTAGCCGCGTGACGTAATTAGCCGCGTGACGTAAAGAGCGCCCGATCCAGGTCGTCGATGAGGTCGCGAACGTCCTCGAGCCCGATGGACAGCCGGACCGAGCTGTCGGAGATACCGAGTTCGGCGCGCGCCTCTGGCGTCAGGCGCTGATGCGTCGTCGTCGCCGGATGCGTGGCGAGACTCTTTGCGTCGCCGAGGTTGTTGCTGATCTTGAACAGCTCGAGTGCGTTCAAGAACCGGAAGGCGGCCGCCTTGCCGCCCTTGATCTCGAATGAGACCATCGGTCCGCCGCCCGTCATCTGCTTCTTGGCGAGCGCGTATTGCGGATGATCCTTCCGGCCGGGATAGAGCACCCGCTCGATTTCGGGACGCTCGGCGAGAACATCGGCGATCTCCGCGGCGGAGCCGCAATGGCGCTCGACGCGCACCGGCAGCGTCTCAAGACCCTTCAGCATAACCCAAGCGTTGAAAGGGCTGAGGGAGGGGCCTGTGTGCTTCAGGAAATTGTGCACCTTCTCGTCGATGAAGTCCTGGCTTCCCAGAACGACCCCGCCGAGGCAACGGCCCTGGCCGTCGATATGTTTGGTGGCGGAGTAGACGACGATGTCGGCGCCGAGCTTCATCGGGCGTTGCAGTAGGGGCGTGGCGAACACATTATCGACCACCACCAAGGCGCCCGCCTTCTTGGCGATGGCGGAGACGCCCTCGATATCCACGAGTTCCAGCACGGGATTGGTCGGTGTCTCGAAGAAGAAGGCGCGTGTGTTCGGCTTCACCGCCGCCTCCCACGCCGACAGATCACGCCCGTCGATCAGTGTCGAGGAGATGCCTAAGCGCGGCAGAAGGTCCTCCACGATGTAGCGGCAACTGCCGAACAGCGCCCGCGCCGAGACCACGTGATCGCTAGCTTTGAGATGACACAACATTGAGGCCGCCACGGCGGCCATCCCGCTCGAGGTACCGCGCGCGGCGGGAGCGCCTTCCACCGCACACATGCGTGCCTCGAACATGCCGACGGTCGGATTGGCGTAGCGGCTATAGACATAGCCGTCCTCGTCGCCCTTGAAGCGGGCCTCCGCCTGCTCGGCCGATTCGTAGACGTAGCCTGAGTTGAGGAAGATCGCCTCGGAGGTCTCGCCGAACCCGCTCCGCAACGTCCCTTCATGCACGAGCTGCGTGGCCGGCTGCCAGTTCCGGCTCTTCGGATCCTCTGCGGCCATGTTCAAACTCCCAAAACTCAGATCGTCACCGGCCGCACAAAAAAACCCGGACTTTGGCTGCCGCCGAAAGCCGGGATGATCCACGTCCACGGCCTTTTAGCGACTTGTTTTACGTGGCTGCAAGCCGGCCGGCCAAATCACCACGGAAGGGCATTAATGTCCCTCGGCAGCCATCCCGTCAAGCCTCATGGCGGCCGCTATGGCCTCGCGAGCGCGATGAGGAAAGCGAGGACCGCCAGGCCGCCGAGCAGGGTTCGCACGGCGTGCAGCCGGTTCCATTTCAGGAGCAGGTCACGCGTGGCCGGACCGGCCTGGGTCAGGTCGGTGGCATTGAGGCTATCGTTGACCGGCTTGATGGCCAGCAGTGTCCAAGGCCAGTTCGCCAGGATCAGAACGGCGCCGACCAGGAAGGCCAACGCGCCTGTCTGCCACCAGGCGATGGCCCCCAGGACGAAGCCAAGGATCGCAAGGCTTGCCTGCATAAGGGCGCCCCGCTGGTAGGCGGGTTTCCATTCGGCGAGCAGGGCCCGGTCGTCCAGCCCGAGCCTGGCCGGCTGCTCGGCGAAATTAATATAGAAGGCCGCGCCCGTGAAAAGGGCGGCAACCGTGAGCGCGAGATGGCCTATAACCATGGATTATCGCATGCCGCCGCCCCTTGTGAATCCGGGGGAGAAGGCCGAGCTTAGAGTGACCGAAGCTCCGGCAGATGCCAAGACATCGTCCATGCAGCCCATGCACCCCAGCGATCAGCTTTTCGAGGCCTTAACCGAGGATGCCCCCGCGGGCGAAGCGGCCGAGGGGCCGAGAAGCGCGCTCGTGCGCACGGGCATTTTACCCTCGCAAGCCATCCGCAGCCTGATCGCGGCGCGTGAGATCACCGGCGCCCCGGACATCGAGCAGAACCAAATTCAGCCTGCCAGCCTTGATCTGAGGCTCGGCAAAATCGCCTATCGCATCCGCGCGAGCTTCCTGCCGGGCCCGAAAGCGACCGTGCGCGACAAGCTGGCGGGGCTCACCTTCCACGAGATCGACCTCACCAAGGGCGCCGTCCTCGAGGCCGGCTGCGTCTATCTCGTGCCTCTGATCGAGCATCTCGAATTGCGCTCGACCATCGCCGGCTTCGCCAATCCCAAGAGCTCCACCGGCAGGCTCGACATATTCACCCGGCTGATCGGCGACCACCAGGATAGTTTCGATACGGTGGAGGAAGGCTACGCAGGCCCGCTCTTCGCAGAGATCTGTCCGCGCACCTTCTCCACCAAGGTCCACTACGGCTCGCGCCTCAACCAAATCCGCTTCCGCCGCCGCGTCAGCCAGCAGATCGACGCTGACGAGCGGCCGGGCCGCGTGGGCGACCGGCGTCTGCGCGCGATCCATTCCGATGTCGGCTTGGTCGAGGGCGAGGCCGCGATCAGGGAAGGGCTGAACTTGCGCATCAGCCTCGCGCCGGTCCGGTCCTCCGGCCTCGTCGGCTATCGCGCCCGACGCTTCGCCGGCGTCGTCGACGTCGACCAGGTTGGCGCCTACGACATCGATCAATTCTGGGAGACCGTGCATCCAGGCCGCGACCGCCGCCTCGTGCTCGATCCCCACGAGTTCTACATTCTCGCTTCGCGGGAAAGCGTCTCTGTGCCGCCGGGCTACGTCGCCGAGATGGCGCCGTTCGATCCCCTGATCGGCGAGTACCGTGTGCATTATGCGGGCTTCTTCGACCCCGGCTTCGGCTATTCGGAAGGCAGGCCGCCGGGTGCTAAGGCCGTGCTCGAAGTGCGCAGCCTTGACATCCCCTTCATCGTCGAGGACGGCCAGATCGTCGGCCGGCTCGTCTACGACAAGCTCACCGACAT
>JBOHJE010000045.1:0-12381 GCA_050728375.1 Methyloceanibacter sp. | reverse complement strand
CTTGGAGCCTCAGACAGCGAGCGGGGCCGGCCAAACTCGGGCTCGAGCTTGGATGTCATCTCGGCCTCAGGCTCCCTGCGGCTGCGGCCGACATTCGCCAGCCGCTCGAGGAAGCCCACCTTGCGCTTCTGGACGGCGATGCCTTGGGTCGGCGCTTCGCCGGCTTGAGCCTTGAGCGCGTTCTGCGCGACTATCGGCAACTCCTCGACATTGGGCATGCGCCGCACCGGCCGCTTGATCGCGGCGGGAGGCGCAGGCTGGAAGCGCTGAGGCGCGGTTGCCATCTGCTGCGCGGGCGAACGCTGGAGCGCGATGCTCGTCACCTGAGACGGACGCTTCTCGATCGTAACGTTGCCGGGGGCGCGCCAAACGGACGGCTCCTGAACAACGTTGGCGGCGAGAGCCATGCTCGACTCGTCGAGATCGACCGGTGCGTTCGGCGCCGCGCTCGGCATGGTCGAAAGACCCGCAAGGCGCTCGGTGAGCCGGCCGCGATTCGGCTGCTGCATGACCTGCTGCTGTTGCGCGGGAGCAACCTGCGAGGCCTCGAGGCTCATGAGCCCGATGCCGGTCGCCACCACGGACACGCGAATGGTGCCGTCGAGTTCGTCGTCATAGGTCGCGCCGACGATGATATTGGCCTCGGCATCGGCCTCGGACCTGATGCGGCTCGCCGCCTCGTCCACCTCGTAAAGGGTAAGGTCGCTGCCGCCGCTGATGGACACCAACAGCCCGCTCGCGCCCTTCATCGATACGTCGTCGA
This sequence comes from Methyloceanibacter sp., assembly GCA_050728375.1. Lineage (GTDB taxonomy): Bacteria > Pseudomonadota > Alphaproteobacteria > Rhizobiales > Methyloligellaceae > Methyloceanibacter. The sequence continues at coordinate 11,618 of JBOHJE010000045.1, read as the reverse complement.
GGAGAGGATTGGAGATGGCGGCCTCGGCGGCCTCGATGGCGCGGCGGTCGCCGCTCGACTCTCCGGTGCCCATCATCGCCTTGCCCATGCCGGCCATGATGGTGCGGACATCGGCGAAGTCGAGATTGATCAGGCCTTCCTTGACCATGAGGTCCGTGATGCAGGCGACGCCGGCACGCAGCACGTCGTCGGCCATGGCGAAGGCGTCGGTAAAGGTGGTCTTCTCGTTCGCGACCCGGAACAGATTCTGGTTCGGGATGATGAGAAGCGTGTCGACGTATTTCTGGAGCTCGTCGATGCCGACCTCGGCGGCGCGGTAGCGGCGCGAGCCCTCGAACTGGAACGGCTTGGTGACGACGCCGACGGTGAGGATGCCTTCCTCGCGGGATGCGCGCGCGATCACGGGCGCAGCTCCCGTTCCGGTGCCGCCGCCCATGCCCGCGGTAATGAATGCCATGTGGCAGCCGACGAGATGGGCCTTAATATCGGCCATGGCCTCCTCGGCCGCGGCGGCCCCGATCTCTGGCTTGGAGCCCGCGCCGAGGCCCTCGGTGACGTTGGCCCCCATCTGGATGCGGCGCTCGGCGCTCGAGCTCATCAGAGCTTGCGCGTCGGTGTTGGCGACGACGAACTCGACGCCCTTCAGACCGCATTCGATCATGTTGTTGACGGCGTTGCCGCCGGCTCCGCCGACGCCGAATACGGTGATGCGCGGCTTGAGTTCAGTCAAATCAGGAACTCTGAGGTTGATAGTCATGGCGGCCTTCCAATCTTAGGATTGTCCCTTTGGTTTCCCCAAGACGGCGTACCCCAACCGCAACTCGCCGACCCGAGCCTTCATCGATCAAAAATTGTCCATGAACCACTCGCCCACGCGAGCGAAGTAGCCCGTCCCCGTACGCAGAAACCTTTGCTCGGCACGGGGGCCGAGCCTGTCGTCGCCGCGCGACCACTCCAGGAGCAGGCCAATCGCGGCGGAGAAGTCCGGAGCCGAAGCTGCCGGCGGCAAACCCTTCATCGAGCGAGGCCGGCCGAGACGAGCCGGGCGGCCGAACATATTGGAGGCGAGCTCCGGCAGGCCGGTGAGTTGGCTGCCGCCGCCGGTCAGCACGAGATGCTGAGTGACTTCGGCGGCAGGCCCGTCCGCGGCGAGCCTCCGGCGCATCGTGTCGAGGATCTCCTCGATGCGCGGACGAATGATGCAGGCGAGCTGCGCCTTGGTGATCTGGTTCAGGCTGCCCTGAGCCACACCGCTGACGCAGGGATAGGTGATGATCTCGCGCTCGTCGGAGAGCGTGGCGAAGGCCGCGCCGTGCAGCGTCTTCAGGCGTTCAGCATGATCCATGGGCGCGGCAAGCGTGCGGGCAATGTCGGTGGTGATGCCGTTGCTGCCCAGCGCCACGGCGTCGGCGTGGATGAAATGCCCGTCGAGGAATACCGAGAGCGTCGTGGTGCCGGCGCCGAAATCGATGCAGGCCACACCGAGCTTGGCCTCGTCCGGCGTGAGGACCGACAGCGCGCTCGAATAGGGCGCGGCAACGAGGCTCGCGACATTGAGATGGCAGCGCTCCACGCACAGCATCAGATTCCGCATGGCGACCTCGTCGGAGGTCACGGCATGAATGTCGACGTCAAGGCGCTCGCCGCACATGCCGTGGGGCTCGCTGATCCCACCGTTCTCGTCAAGACGATAGGTCACCGGCAGAGCGTGCAGCACGGTGCGCTTCTCGCGCGCGGCGTATTGGCGTCCCCCGGCGAGGAGGCGCTGAATGTCATCCTCGCGCACGGCGCCCGACGGCAGCGCCACGCTGGCAGAGAAGGTCTCGCTCTTGATGCGGCCCGAGGTGACCGCGACATGCACCTCGTCGACCGTGACGCCGGCCATACGTTCGGCCGCATCGACGGCGGTGCGGATGCACTGCTCAGCGCTGTCGAGATGGGCGACCATGCCAGCCTTCAAGCCTTCGGCGCGCGTATGGTCGAAGCCCAGAACCTCGAACTGGACGGCGTCGCCCTTGCCGGCGAGCCAGTCAGGAGCGGCCATCGTCTTGGCGATCAGGCAGCAAATCTTGCTCGTACCAATGTCGAGCGCCGCGACTATGCGCTGGCGTTTGCTCCTTATCGTGGTCGTGTGTGCCATTCCCCGTCTCTCAACTCACTTACGTCTTGCCTTTAGTCGTTCCGGACTTCGTGCTCGCGGTCGGCACATCGGTCGACGCGCCCTCGCCCCCCGGCAACGTCGCCGCGGCCGCGCGCAGCCGCACGGTCACGCGATCGAGCAAGCGGAGATCCACGGCGGCGAGATCGCGCTCCAGGATGCCCTGCTCCCGATCGAGCTTGGTGAGCGAGTCGAGCGCCTCTGGAATCGAGTCGTCAGGGAGCATGATCTCGACCCCCGACAGAAGCTTGAGAGTCCAGCGCCGGTCGCCGACCCGGACCGCCGCGAGCATTTTCTGCCTGAGCTCGGCATAGGGTTCGAGCGTCTCGAATAGTGCGGCGGCGCACTTGGCAGCGCCCTCGCCAACCACCAAAGGAAGATCGGGATAGGCCTGGGGCAGTGCAGGGGCCAGCACGACGCCCTCATCGTCGACCACATAGGTCTGGCCCTTGTTCTGCCAGATGGCGAAGGGAATGCGCTCCTCGATGACGACCTGAAGGGTCGAAGGCAGGAAGCGCATGACCTGTGCGTGCCTGATCCAGGGCACGGCTTCGAGCCGCGCCTTGGCGGCGTTGGTGTCGATGCCGAGCATCATGGTGTCCGGGCCCGCCTCAAGCGCGGCGGTGATCTCCGCGTCGGTAACGTTGAGCTGGCCTTCGACGGTGATCCGCTTCACGCCGAAGCCGACGGCCACGGCGACGCGCTGTACGCCGCCGGTGAAAGCATCAAAGAGCCGGCCGGTCTGGCCGCCGATGATGGCGCCGTAGGTGACCGCTGCGGCGAGGAAAAGAATGCTGAAAATCAGCCAATTGCCGGCGACCCGGTCGCGGCCAAGCCCGGCCAGGCGCACGCTTTTTGGGCTGCGCGTGACGAGCCTCCGCACCGTGGCGAGCACGGGCATATCACATGAGTGCTCGCGCGGGGCAGCGATGCCGCGCCGAAGCAGGGCATCCTCTGACCTCTTAGCCCTGACGTGGCCCACTGCCCGGCCTAGCGATTGCACGACGCGTCCTCCACGATCCAGCGGACCAGCTCGCCGAACGAGCGGCCGGCATGGCTTGCAAGCTCGGGCACGAGCGACGTCGACGTCATGCCAGGCTGGGTATTGACCTCAAGGCAGATCAGTTTCCCCGTACCTTCTGGCCGGTCGTCGTAACGGAAGTCGGAACGACTGACCCCACGGCAGCCCAGTGCCCGATGAGCCGCTAGGGACAGCTTCTGTACCAATTGGTAAACATTTGGTTTAAGCGGCGCCGGGAGCACGTGAATTGAGCCCCCCGGGGCATATTTCGACTGGTAGTCGTAGAAGGCCAAACCTTGCGCCGGGCGGATTTCGATGACTCCCAGGGCCTCATCGCCCATAACCGCGCAGGTGAGCTCCCGGCCGGGAATGAAGCGCTCGACCATGACCTCCTCGCCGAGGGTCCAGTCGGAGGAGGTCAACTCCTGGGGCGGGTGGGCCTGGTCCTCGCGGACGATATAGACCCCGACGCTCGAACCCTCGGCGGGGGGCTTGATGACGTAAGGAGGCTTCATCACGTGGGCCTTGGCGGCCTCCGTCCGGGACACCACGAGGCTCTCGGCGACCGGAACGCCGCCGTCGCGCAGCACCGACTTGGCACGCTCCTTGTGCATGGCGAGCGCCGAGGCGAGCACGCCGGAATGGGTGTAGGGGATGCCCATGGTCTCGAGCAGCCCCTGGATGCAGCCGTCCTCGCCGTAGCGTCCGTGGAGCGCATTGAAACAGACATCCGGCCCGATCTCTGCGAGGCGCGCGGCGACGTCCTGTCCCACGTCGAGACGGGTCACACGGTAACCGTCGCCCTCCAGAGCGTCGGCGCAAGCGGCACCGGAGTGCAGCGACACCTCGCGCTCGGCGGACACGCCGCCCATCAGCATCGCGACATGAGTCTGGGAATTCGCCATATGTGCTCCCATGCATGCATCGAGGATCGGGAGAGTCGACGACACACCGCTGCCCGACCCGACCAAGCTCCAGTAATCACGGCAAAGGTTACCGGATTATCCGCTTTCGATGGGGATGGCCCGGCGGGCGCCGGCCCGGCAATGCTGCGGGGGCGAAAATTCCTCGAGCGGCCCAGGACGCGACAAATCGACTCGGCGAAGAGGGTCAGGTCCCCTTCTTCGGAGCGAAGCCGCGGCCAGGCTTGCCGCGCTGATCGATCGAGGCCATCGGCGAAGCCGCCTGGACTGTTTTCTTCTTGTCCATTTTGGGCTTCTTCTTCTCGCGATTGCTTCTCTGCTGACCTTTCGCCACATCATCCTCCCTGTGCTTGGGCGGGGATAAGGCCGCCGTCGGAACGCTACCGCCTCACAACGCCTAACGCAGTTCGGCGCGGCGGTCTAACCCTAACCCGTTTCCCGCAGGACGGTGCCGGACCGTCAGGGGAGGCCAAGCCGCTTGATCTCCCATTCGAGCTCGACGCCGCTCGTCTCCTTGACCAGGGCGCGCACCGTCTCACCCAGCGCCTCGATGTCGGCCGCGCTGGCGCCGCCCTCGTTGATGAGGAAGTTGCAATGCATTTCGGAAACTTTGGCGTCGCCAACGGATAGGCCGCGGCAGCCGGCGGCGTCGATAAGTTGCCAGGATTTGTGCCCCGGCGGATTCTTAAAGGTCGAGCCCCCGGTCCGGCTCTTGATCGGCTGGACCTCCTCTCGATAGGCGGCGATCTCCTCCATCTCGGCCAGGATCTTGACGGGGTCGCCCGGCTCGCCCTGGAACAGGGCTTCGGTAAAGATGAAATCCTCTGGAGCCCCGCAATGGCGGTAGGCGTAGTGAAACTCGGCCACGGGCAGCACATGCACCTCGCCCTTGGGATCGACGGCGCGGGCCTCGACCAGGACTTCACAAGTCTCGCGGCCGTGGGCGCCCCCATTCATGCGAAGCGCGCCGCCGACGCTGCCAGGGATGCCACGATAGAAAGCGAGGCCGGCGATACCGGCATCGGCCGCCGCGCGGGCGACCTTCACGTCGGGGACGGCAGTGCCGGTGCGGAGCCGCGAGCCATCCTCGATCTTGATCTCGCCGAACCCACGGCCCAGGCGGATGACCACGCCCTCGATGCCGCCGTCGCGCACCAGGAGGTTCGAGCCGAGGCCGATCATGGTCACGGGAATATCGGCGGGCTTGTGCTTCATGAAATAAGCGAGGTCGGCCTCATCGGCCGGGCTGAACAGCACCTCAGCGGGGCCGCCGACCCTGAACCAGGTGAAGTCCTTGAGCGCCGCGTCGGGCATCAGCCTGCCGCACAGATCGGGGAGGCTGGCGGTGAGCTTTGCCATCAGGCCCGCGCCGTTCACGCCAGACCTCGCTGCTCGAGCCGCTGGGGCAAGCCATTGATCCAGTCGGTGATGGTGCCGGCGCCGAGGCCGACGACGAGGTCGCCCGACCTCGCAAGCGAGGCGACCATGTCCACCAGGGCGTCCTCATCCTCGACGGTCACGACATGCGGATGGCCGTGGCGGCGCAAACCCAGAACAAGCTCATCACGGTCGATGCCCGGTATCGGCGCTTCGCCGGCCGAATAGACCGGCGTGACGACCACGACATCGGCATCGTCGAGGCAGGCGGAGAACTCGTTGAACAGCGCTTTCAGGCGCGTGTAGCGGTGCGGCTGCATCACAGCGATGATCCGGCCGTTGCCGGCCATGCGGGCGGCGCGCAGCACGGCGGAGATCTCCACCGGATGATGGGCATAATCGTCGTAGACGGCAACGCCGCGCCATTCGCCGGTGCGCGTGAACCGTCGCTTCACGCCGCCGAAGGACGCAAAGCCCGAGCGGATAACCTCATCGCTCACGCCGGCCTCGGCGGCGGCCGCAAGAGCCGCCAGGGCGTTCAGCGCGTTGTAATGGCCGAGCGCCGGGAGCACGAGATCCTCGAGCTTGCGTGCGCCGCCTCTTACCGCCGGGCCAAGATCGGCGTCGAAAATGATCTTGTTATGGTCAGGCCTGAGATTACCGAGGCGGATGTCGGCGTCGCGCGCCACGCCGTAGGTCAGCATGCGGCGGCCATTGGCCGAGCCGCCGAGCTTCGCCAGAAGCTCGCGCACCACCGGATGGTCGATGCAGGCGACGGCCAGACCGTAAAAGGGGATGGCCTCGATGAACTGGAGGAAGGCCTGATGCAGCGCCTCGAGCGAGGGCCAATAGTCCATGTGCTCCGGGTCGATATTGGTCACGACGCCGATCTGGGTCGGGAGCTTGAGGAACGTCCCGTCGGACTCGTCGGCCTCGACCACCATCCATTCGCCTTTGCCGATGCGCGCGTTGGTGCCCCAGGAGTTGATGATGCCACCGGTGATGACGGTTGGATCGAGCTCCGCGGCGTTCAGCAGATCGGCGATGAGCGAGGTGGTCGTCGTCTTGCCGTGCGTGCCAGTGATCGACACGGTCGCGCATGGGCGCATCAGCTCGGCCAGCATCTCGGCGCGGCGGATGATGGGCAGGCCCCGCTCCTTGGCCGCCTCGAACTCGGGATTTCCCGGCTTCACGGCGCTCGAAATGACGAGATAAGAGACACCGTTCACGTTGCCGGGATCGTGCCCGATCAGGCATTCGATACCCTGGCGGCGCAGCCGTTCGAGATTGGCGCCGTCCTTGAGGTCGCTGCCACGAACGCGATAGCCGCGCGTGTGCATCACCTCGGCGATGGCGCTCATGCCGATGCCGCCAATGCCCACGATGTGGAACAGGCCGGTCTTATCCGACGGGGGCAGATGCATGTGCGAACCTACTCCTCGGCCCCGGCAAGCTCCTGGGCAAGATCGGCGAGCTTGTTGACCGCCCGCGTCTCCGCCATGGCTTTAGACTTGGCGGCAGCATTGGCCAATACGTCAGGGGAGGTGAACAGCCGCTCGAGATCCTGCGCCAGCCGTTCCGGCGTCAGATCGGCCTGGCTCATGTACCACCCGCCGCCGCCGTCCTGAAGCCGTGTTGCATTTTCAAGTTGATCGTTGTCAAGGGCGTGGGGCAGCGGGACCAGCAAGCAGGGGCGGCCGATTGCCATCAGCTCGGCCACGGTCGAAGCGCCGGCCCGCGCGATGACCAGATGCGCGGTAGCGATCCGCTCGGGCAGATCGCGGAAGAACGGCGCCAAATGGGCGGTGATGTCGGCCTCGTTATAGGCATTGCGCACCTCGGCCAGGTCCTCCTTGCGGACCTGCTGCACGACGGTGAGCCGCCAGCGGAAGCGCGACGGCATCATTGCCAGGGCCTGGGGCAGCAGATCGGCGAAGAAATGCGCGCCCTGGCTGCCGCCGAACACAAGGAGGAGCAGGCGCCCTGCCGGATCAGGCGGGATAAAGGCGACCTCGCGATAGGCGAGCACGGCATCGCGCACAGGGTTCCCTGTGAGGACCGCGTTTGCCTCGGCTTTGCGGTGAAGCCTCTTGGTCGGCGAGAAGGACAGCGCCACGCGATCGGCGAAGCGTGACAGCAGGCGGTTCGCCCGGCCCATCACCGCGTTCTGCTCATGGATCGCCGTTGGTATGCCGAGCGACCGGGCCGCCAAGATCGGCGGTAGGGTGGGATAGCCGCCGAAGCCGACCACCGCCAAGGGCTGGACAATATTCAGAAGCCGGCGCGCGCGGATATAGCCCGACAGGAGGCGGCCCAGAGTCTTCATGACGGCGAGCGGCGAGCGGCCGGTGAAGGTCGCCGAAGGGACGCGGTAGACCGTTCGGGCCGGGAAGTCCGAACCATATTGCTCGGCGCGCTCGTCGGTCGCGAGATCGACGGCATAGCCCCGGCGTTTCAACTCCTGCGCAAGCGCTGCGGCCGGGAAGAGATGCCCTCCCGTGCCGCCGGCGGCGAGCAGGATCGTGCGCGAAGTCACGCCGCTTGCCCCCGTGCAGGTGTAGGCTCAGGCTCGGGTGCGGCGCGCGCCGGCTGCTTGAGGCGCCCGGCCATGGGACGCTTGCGCGTCAGCCCCAGCGCAAAGCCCATGGTCAGGGCCATGGCGAGCAGCGACGAGCCGCCATAGGAGATGAAGGGCAGCGTCATGCCCTTGGCTGGCAACAATCCGACATTCACCGCCATGTTGATCAAGGTCTGCAAGCCGAACAGCATCACCAGCCCCGCGACCGCGTGCCTGATGAACCCGTCAGATTCCTGCGACGCCTTGGACAGACCGCGAAGCACAAGGAAGGCGAATAGCGCAAGCAAAATGAGACAGGCGATGAGTCCGTATTCCTCGGCGGCGACGGCGAAGATGAAGTCGGTATGGGAGTCGGGCAGGACGTCCTTCACCGTGCCCTCGCCCGGACCCCTGCCGAACCAGCCGCCATGGAGGAAGGAGTCGAGCGAGCGGTCGGCCTGGTAGGTGTCGCCGGAGGCCGGATCGAGGAACCGGTCGATGCGCGAGGTGACGTGTGGCAGTGAGAAATAGGCCGCCAAGAGGCCACCTATGCCCGCTGCGCCGAGAGCCAGGATCCAAATGAGATTGAAGCCCGCCATATAGAAGAGCGCGCCCCAAACGAGCGTGATGAGAAGCGTCTGGCCAAAATCGGGCTGTAGTACGAGCAGAAGCGCAAACACCGCGTAAAACAGAATCGCGAGCTCTAGCCCGGGAATATCCTTCCGCTTCGCGCTTTCGTTGAACAGCCAGGCGGTCAACACGATGAAAGCCGGTTTAACGAACTCCGACGGCTGAATCGAAATGACACCGATCTGGAGCCAGCGTTTGGCGCCCTTGATCTCGGAGCCGAGGAACAGGATCAGCACCATCAGCGCGATGCCGACCACGAAGATGATGAGGCTCGCGCGCCGGATCTGCTTCGGCGTCAGGGTGGAGGCCGCGAACATGATCGCCACGGCGGGCAGCAGCAGCGCCGCGTGTCGGCGCACGAAATAGAACGGCTCAAGGTCGTATTTCTCGGCGATGGGCGGGCTCGCGGCGAGCGACAGCACCAGCCCCGCCCCCATGAGCAACAGAAGGCCGAAGAACATCAGCCGGTCGACGGTAAACCACCAGTCGGAGAGCACGCTCCTGTCGGCGCGGGTGATCCTCATGCCGCCCTCCCCCGTTCGGTCATGCTCTTGGCCCCGTCGAGCCGCATGACGATGTCGCGAAAGGCCTCGCCGCGCCTGGCAAAATTGTCGAACTGGTCATAGGAGGCGCAAGCCGGCGACAGGAGCACGACGGGCTCCGCCGCAGCCGAGCGGCCAGCGTCAGCCACGGCCGCCGCCACCGCCCGCTCGAGCGTGCCGCATTGGACGTGGTCGATCGCCTCTCCGAGCTGAAGCGCGAAGGCACCGGCCGCCTCGCCGATGAGATAGGCGCGGGCGATCCTGGGATAGAACGACTCAAGTCCGGCAAGCCCCCCCTCCTTGGCCCGGCCCCCGATGATCCAGTAAATGTTGGCGAAGCTTGCCAGGGCCTTACCGGCCGCGTCGGCATTTGTGGCCTTAGAGTCGTTCACGAACAGCACGCGGTCCCGGCGCGCCACCTGCTCCATGCGATGGGCAAGCCCGGCGAAGCTCTTGAGCCCTTGGCGGAGTTCGGCGGCCTCCAGCCCTTGCGAGCGGGCAAGCGCGTAGGCGGCCGCGGCGTTCTGCCAATTATGCGCGCCGCGCAGCGAGCCGATGCCGGCGAGATCGGCCGAGCCCACCTCCTTGCCGCCTTCCACCTCGTGCAGCACCCCATCGCTAGCCCAAACGCCCGTCTCGACGGTGCGGCCTACGGCGATGCGCTTCACGGCGAAGGGACCGCGCAGCGCATCGGCAATGGCGCGGGACGGCTCGTCGTCGACACCGATTACTGCGGTCGTGCCCGGCTTGAGGGCGGTGAAGATTTGCGACTTGATGCGCGCGTAATCCTGGAGCGTGCCGTGGCGTTCGAGGTGGTCCGGAGTTATGTTGAGTAGGGCCGCGGCGTCGGGATCGAGCGAGGGCGCGAGGTCGATCTGGAACGACGAAAGCTCCAGCACGCAAGTGAGGTCGTCAGCGAAGGGCTCGAGATCGAGGACCGCCTTGCCGATGTTGCCGCCGAGCGCGACGCGCTTGCCGGCGGCGGTCAGGAGATGCGCGGTCAGCGCCGTGGTGGTCGACTTGCCGTTGGTGCCGGTGATGGCGACGACCTTGGACTTCGCGCGTTGCCGCGCACGCTCGCGAAAGAACAGTTCGATATCGCCGATGATCTCGACGCCCGCGGCGCGCGCCTTGGTGACGCACCAATGCGGCTCGGGGTGGGTCAGGGGAATGCCGGGCGCAGCCACCAAAGCGGCGAAGCGCGCGAAGTCGGTCGAGGCGAGGTCACCGACCGTGAAGCCCTCGGCGACGGCTTCCTCGCGCGCCTTATCCTTGTCGTCCCAGACAAGGACATTGGCGCCGCCCTGCCGCAGCGCGCGCGCGGTCGCAAGGCCGCTCAAGCCAAGGCCTAGAACCGCAACGTCGCGTCCGGCGAAGATCGTCACGGGAATCATAATGACGGGAACTTAGCGCAATTTCAGCGTCGCGAGGCCGGCAAGAGCAAGCGCCACGGCAATAATCCAGAAACGGATCACGACCGTGGATTCGGGCCAGCCCTTCTGTTCGAAATGGTGGTGCAGCGGCGCCATGCGAAAGACCCGCTTGCCGAAGAACTTGAACGAGGTGACCTGCACAATCACCGACGCCGCCTCCAGCACGAACAGACCGCCGACGATGGCGAGAACGAGCTCGTGCTTGGTGGCGACGGCGATGGTGCCGAGCGCACCGCCAAGCGCCAGCGAGCCGGTGTCGCCCATGAAGATGAGCGCGGGCGGCGCGTTGAACCACAGGAAGCCCAGGCCCGCCCCGACCAAAGCGCCGCAAACCACCGCTAGCTCGCCGGTTCCTTGCACGAAATGGATTTGAAGGTAGTCGGCGAACAGCACGTTGCCGACCAGGTAGGAGATGAAACCGAAAGTGGCGGCTGCGATCATCACCGGCACGATGGCCAAGCCGTCAAGGCCGTCGGTTAGGTTCACCGCGTTACCGGCGCCGACGATGATAAAGGCGCCGAAGGGGATGAACAGCCAGCCGAACTGGATCATGAAGTTCTTGAAGAAGGGAATGGCAAGCGCCGTCGAGAGCGGCTCCTCGCCCACGGAGGCGATCACCGCCGTGGCGACCAGCGCGGCGACCGTCTCGATAACGATCTTGATCCGTCCGCGGAAGCCTTCGGCCGACTGCTTGGTGACCTTGAGATAGTCGTCATAGAGCCCGACGGCCCCGTAGACGAGCGTGAGGAGGAGGACCACCCAGACATAAGGATTCTGCAAATTGGCCCAAAGCAGCACCGAGACGGTGACGCCGGAGAGGATCATCAGGCCGCCCATGGTGGGCGTGCCCTGCTTTTGCAGGATATGGCGCTCGGGGCCCTCTTTGCGGATCGGTTGCCCTTTGCCTTGGCGCAGCCGCAACGAGCGGATCACGCGCGGGCCGAACAGAAACACAAACAGGAACGCGGTGAGCAACG
>JBOHJE010000044.1:0-43739 GCA_050728375.1 Methyloceanibacter sp. | reverse complement strand
GAACAGCGCCTCGCCCTTGGCCATGTCGCCGCCGCCAACGAAGATCGCCGTGTTCTGCTTGTCCTTGGCGCCGCGGGTGAAGATGGTGCCGTCGACCAAGGACCCTACATTGCCGGGCGTCACATTGGCGTAGCCCGCCACCCGGTCGGCGCCGCCGTCATAGGCGACCACGGTGTCGAACACGCTCGGGTAAGGATCGGTGTCGAGCAGGAACAAGAGTTTCTTCATGGCGCGCTTGCCTCCCCGGCTCACTCCGACACGACGTTTTGCGGCTTGCCTGCGACGAACGCCTCAACGTTATCGATCAGCTGATCAGCCAGGATCTGCATCGCCTCTTGGCTCGCCCAGGCGACGTGGGGCGTAACGATCAGGTTGGGAAGCTTGAGATCGAGGAGGACGTTGCCGTCCTTGGGCGGCTCCTTGGTCAAGACGTCAAAGCCGGCGCCGGCAATGGTGCCGTTCTTCAAGGCCTCGGCCAGCGCCGCCTCGTCGACCAAGCCGCCGCGCGCGGTGTTGATGAGGATGGCGGTCGGCTTCATCTTCTTCAGCTCTTTCGCGCCGATCATGTTCTTGGTCTCGGGCGTCAGCGGCACGTGCAGGGTGATTACATCGCTCTCCTTAAAGACCGTGTCGAGATCGACCAGGCCCGCCTGCGGCACCACGTCGAAGGGCAGGATCTTCATGCCGAGACACTCTGCGCGCTTCGCCACCATCTTGCCGATGGCGCCGAAGCCGATCACGCCCATGGTCGAGCCCGCGATGTCGCGGATCGGGTGGTCGAAGAAGCAGAACTGATCGACCTCGCCCCAGCGGCCGGCCTGCACGTCCTTGAGGTAAGCGAAGAGGTTACGCCTCAGTGCGAACATCAGCGCGATGACATGCTCGGGGACCGTGTTGAAGGCGTAGTTGCGAATATTGACGACGGTGATGCCGTGCTGCTTGCAGTAGGCCTTGTCCACCACGTCGGTGCCGGTAGCGGCGACCGCGATCAGCTTGAGCTTCGGGAGGTCCTTCAGAACCTCGGCCCGCATCGGTACCTTGTTGATGATGGCGATGGTGGCGTCCTTGAGACGCTCGACGATCTCCTGCGGCGTCCAGGTGGACTCGTATTCTTTGTAGGTGTGCGGAAACTCCGGCTGGCGCACATTTGCGCCCACCGATTCCCGATCGAGGAAGACGATTGCGTGCTCCAATTGACTCCCCTACTTGAGCTCCGCGCGGCTCGCGCGACACAATTCACCATCCCAGACGCTTTCGCCAAAGCGCCGGAACGGCCGTGACATCCATCAAGCGAGACTGGAACCAGTCCGCCGCTGGCTTAGCGCCTCTCCCGGCTATTCAGCCGCGATCCGCATTACCTTGGCGGCTTGCGCGCCGCGGAAATGTTCCTGAGCCGCGCCGACGCCGGAGCCCGGCACGACATCGATCCCGACATCGCGCATGGCCATCTCGGCGCCGCTAATCGCGCCGAGCAGCATCAGTTCGTTGAGGTCGCCCAGGTGACCGATGCGGAAGAGCTTGCCGGCCACCTGCGACAGCCCGGCGCCGAGCGCCAGGTTGTAGCGACGATAGGCCCGGTCGATGACGTCGGCGCCATTGAACCCTTCAGGCACCATGATCGCGCTCACGGTGTCAGAATGCCATTTGGGCTCCTTGGCGCAGAGCGAGAGCCCCCAGGCGGCGACTGCGGCGCGGGCGCCTGAGGCGAGATGGCGGTGACGTGCGAACACGTTGCCGGGGCCTTCCTCGAACAGGATGTTGATGGCTTCGCGCAAGCCGTGGAGCAGCGGCAAGGCCGGCGTGTAGGGGAAGTAGCCGCTCGGGTTGGTCCGCATGTGGTCGGCGAAATCGAAGTAGCATTTGCGGCACTTGGCGTCGGCCATGGCGGCAAGCGCCTTCTTGCTGGCGCAGACGATGCCGAGGCCCGCAGGCAGCATCATGCCCTTCTGCGAGCCGGTGATGGCGAGGTCGACGCCCCACTCGTCCATGCGGAAATCGATCGAGGCGATCGAGCTCACGCCGTCGACATAGAGCATCGCCGGGTGCTTGGCTGCGTCCAGGGCCCGGCGCACGGCGGCCACGTCGGTGGTGACGCCGGTCGCGGTCTCGTTGTGGACGATCAAAACGCCCTTGATCTCGTGGTTCGTATCGGCACGGAGCGCCTCCTCGATGCGGTCAGGATCGGCGCCGGTGCCCCACGCCTCGTCCTGCACGATGACCTCGAGCCCGTGACGTCGCGCGAGCTCGCTCCACAAATGGCTGAATTGGCCGAAGCGAGGCGCCAGCACCTTGTCGCCGGTCGACCGCGTGTTGGTGATCGAAGCTTCCCAAGCGCCGGTGCCGCTGGAGGGGAAGATGAAGACTTGACCTTCCGTGGTCTGGAAGATCGTCTTCAAGTCCTCATAGAGCGGGAGCGTGAGCTTCGGGAAATCGGAGGAGCGATGATCCTCCATGGAGACATGCATGGCACGCAGAATTCGGTCCGGGATATTGGTCGGTCCCGGCACGAACAGGAAATTGCGCCCTGGCCGTCTTTCAGCCATACGTCTCCTCCGAGAATAATCTGAGGCTTAGCGACCGGTCTGGGCCCGTGCCTTGCGCGCAGGCAGGTGGTAGCGTCCGGTCGCGCACCTGGCAACCCCTTTCCATTCCTTAGAATAAGCCGCTGATGCGGCCGTCGGCCGCAAGCTCGATATTGTTCGCTGCCGGAACTTTAGGCAGTCCGGGCATGGTCATGATGTCACCGCAGATCACCACCACGAACTCGGCTCCGGCCGAGAGCCGCACCTCGCGTATGGGGATGACATGCCCGAGCGGCACGCCCTTGGCATCCGGGTTGGTGGTGAAGCTGTACTGGGTCTTGGCCACGCAGATCGGAAACTTGCCGAAGCCCTGCTTCTCGAGCTCGGCAAACCGGTCCTTAACGGCCTTGTCAGCGCTGATATCCTCGGCGCCATAGATCTCGCGGGCGATCGTCCGGGTCTTCTCCCAGAGCGACATAATGTCGGGATAGAGCGGCTGGAAATCGGCGGGCCTGGTCTCGATGGTGCGGACCGCCGTCTCGGCAAGCTCGATCGCGCCGGCGCCGCCTTGCGCCCAATGGTCCGCCATCACGCATTCGACGCCTGCCGTCGAGCAGAGCCGCCGCAGGAGCGAGATCTCGCCCTCTGTATCGCTCGAGAAGCGGTTGACCGACACCACCACTGGCACGTCGTACTTCCTCACGTTCTCGACGTGGCGCTCCAAATTGGCAAAGCCCTTCTCGAGCGCTTCGAGATTTTCCTTCTTGAGTGCGTCCTTGGCGACACCGCCATGCATTTTGAGCGCACGGATGGTCGCGACGAGCACGACGCAGTCTGGCTTGAGCCCCGCCTTGCGGCACTTGATGTCGAAGAACTTCTCGGCCCCGAGATCGGCACCGAAGCCGGCCTCGGTCACGACGTAGTCGGCGAGCTTCAGCGCCGCCTTGGTGGCGATCACCGAGTTGCAGCCATGGGCGATATTGGCGAACGGCCCGCCATGGATGAAGGCCGGGTTGTTCTCCAGCGTCTGCACCAGGTTCGGCGCCAGAGCGTCCTTGAGCAGCGCCGCCATCGAGCCCGCGGCGTTAAGCTCCTTCGCGGTGACGGCCTTCTTGTCGCGGGTCTGGCCGACCTGGATCTGCCCGAGCCGCCGCTGAAGGTCGGCAAGATCGCTCGCCAGACAGAAAATTGCCATGACCTCGGAGGCCACCGTGATGTCAAAGCCCGCCTCGCGCGGGAACCCGTTGGCGGCTCCGCCGAGCGAGCTGACGATGGACCTGAGCGCCCGGTCGTTCATGTCGACGGCGCGGCGCCAGGTGACGCGGCGGATGTCGATGTCGAGCGGGTTGCCCCAATAGACGTGGTTGTCGATCATCGCCGCGAGAAGATTGTTGGCGGCGCCGATGGCGTGGAAGTCGCCGGTGAAGTGGAGGTTGATGTCCTCCATCGGCACGACCTGGGCGTAGCCGCCGCCAGCCGCGCCGCCCTTCATCCCGAAGCACGGCCCGAGGCTCGGCTCGCGGATGCAGATCATGGCCTTCTTGCCGATCTCGCTCAGCGCATCGCCCAGCCCGACCGTGGTGGTGGTCTTGCCCTCGCCAGCGGGCGTCGGCGTGATCGCCGTCACCAGAATGAGCTTGCCGTCCGGGCGGCCGGAGAGCGAGGCGATGTAGTCGAGCGCGATCTTCGCCTTGTAATGGCCGTAGGGCAGCACGTGCTCCGCCGGAATATCGAGCTTGTCGGCCGCGATCTCGACGATCGGGCGCATCTTGGCGGCCTGGCTGATCTCGATGTCGGATTTCGGGTTTCTGTGCTGTTCGTCTGAACGCCTGCCCGCTTTTTCGGCAGCGTCACGCGCCTGAACTGACATTACTCTTGAGCCCTCAATCGGTTAGCGCTTCCGGGACTTACCGCTTGTTGCAACAGGGATGTGTAATTCATTACCTTGCCTTCTGGCAATCGTCTGTGCAGGGTCTTCGGCCGCCGCTGACGGAAGAGGATAAGCCTAGAAATGAAGCCTGCCGACTTGCTGAAGGCCATGTTCACGGCGGCAGTCGAGGCCGCATTGCCGGCCATCTGCGTACCGGCGCATCTCCCCGCCCAGCCCAAGGGACGCACGGTCATCATCGGCGCCGGCAAAGCGTCGGGCGCCATGGCCAAGGCGCTTGAGGACGCCTGGGAGGGCCCGCTCGAAGGGCTGGTCGTGACCCGCTACGGCTATCGCGTGCCGACCGAGCGTCTCGAAGTGGTGGAGGCCGCGCATCCCGTTCCCGACGAGGCCGGCCGCGACGCCGCGCGGCGCATCCATGAGTTGGTGCAAGGTCTGACCAAGGACGACCTCGTCCTCTGCCTCATCTCGGGCGGCGGCTCGGCCCTGCTCGCCTACCCGGCCGAAGGCGTGAGCCTCGAAGACAAGCAGGCGGTCAACAAGGCGCTGCTGAAGTCGGGCGCCACCATTTCCGAGATGAACGTGGTGCGGAAGCACCTCTCGGCCATCAAAGGCGGCCGGCTCGCCGCCGCCGCTGCGCCGGCCAAGTTGGTGGCGCTGATGATCTCGGACGTGCCGGGCGACGACCCCTCGATCATCGCCTCGGGGCCGACGGTGCCGGACCCTTCGACCAACCGCGACGCGCTCGCCATCATCGAGAAATATGCAATTCAGGTGCCGGAGAGCGTGCTGAAGCGCCTCAACACTGCCGACGAGACGCCGAAGCCCGGCGATGAGCGGCTCGCGCGAGTCGAGAACGTAATGATCGCGACGCCGCAGGCCTCGCTCGAAGCCGCGGCGGAGGTCGCGCGGAAAGCGGGTGTGACGCCCCTCATCCTCGGCGACTCGATCGAAGGCGAATCCCGCGACGTGGCGCTCGTCCATGCCGGCATCGCCCGCCAATGCGCCATGCGCGGTCAGCCCGTTGAGCCACCATGTGTGCTGATCTCGGGTGGCGAGACCACCATCACGCTGAAGGGCAGCGGCAAAGGGGGCCGCAACACCGAGTTCCTTCTCGCGCTCGCCATCGCGCTCGACGGCATGAACGGCATTTATGCGCTGGCGGGAGACACCGACGGCATCGACGGCTCGGAGGACAATGCCGGCGCGCTGATCGCGCCCGACACGCTCGCGCGCGCCGCCAAGGCCGGGCTCAACGCCAAGGCCATGCTCGCCGACAACGACCCCTACAGCTACTTCAAGGGTCTCGGCGACCTGCTGGAGACTGGGCCCACGCTCACCAACGTCAACGACTTCCGCGCTGTGTTGATTGAGAAGGTTTGAGTCGTGCCCGTCGGAGCCCTGGACCAACTCACGCACGCGGACGACGCCATGGTCAATTTCACGTCCTGGCCGACGCGCTTGGCGGACGTATATCGGGACGGTTGCGCATTGCGGCCGGGCGGGCCAAGGAGATAGGCAACCAGGAGGTTGCTTATGACGGATTGCATCGAGAAATCCATCGAGATCAAGGCCCCGGTCTCCCGCGTGTGGAAGGCGCTGACGGACCACAGGGAGTTCGGCCAGTGGTTCCGCGTCAAGCTCGACGGGCCGTTCGTGCCCGGCGAGGCCTCGCGCGGGCAGATCACCTATCCCGGCTATGAGCATCTCTGCTGGGAGGCGGTGATCCAGAAGGTGGAGCCCGAGCGATACTTCTCCTTCACCTGGCATCCCTATGCGATCGACCCCGACCAGGATTATTCTCAAGAGCCGGCGACGCTAGTCGAGTTCACTTTGGAGGAGACGGCGGGCGGAACGCGCCTGCGCGTGGTCGAGTCGGGCTTCGCCAAGATCCCAAGCCACCGGCGCGACGAGGCGTTCCGCATGAACGAGGGCGGCTGGAGCATCCAGACCAAGAATATCGCACAGCATGTCGAGCAGGCGCCGTAGCGGTGACGCTACCATCAAGGTCCACGCCTCGATCTTCGCCGCTCTCGGGGATAAGACGCGGCTCGCCATGCTTGCCAAGCTCGCGAACGGCGAAGCGCAATCGATCTCGCGCCTCGCCTCGGGCACAAACCTCACGCGGCAGGCCGTCACCAAGCACCTGCGCGTGCTGGAGAGTGCGGGCGTCGTCCGCTCGGCGCGCGTCGGCCGCGAGAGCCAATTCGCGCTCGACCCCGAGACGATCGACGACGTGCGCAAGTATCTCGACAACGTGTCGAGGCAGTGGGACGACGCGCTGGCGCGGCTGAAGTCTTTCGCAGAAGCCGACCCAAAGCAATAAGAATGTCCGATCTCAGGCTGGCTTGGCGCGCTTGCCGCCGGCGCCCTTGGCGGCGGGATTCGCAGTTCCCCTGACCTCGTCGCGCAGAGCGTTGATCTCGGCCCGGATGCTTTTGAGCTCCATCACCATGGGCGCCGCCTCGTCCTGCACCATCTCGCGCTCCGCCTCGAGTTCCGCCTTCCGCTGCGCGGCAGCCACCTTGTCGTGCTCTTCCTGCATGGCGTTGACGATGATGCCGATGAAGAGATTGAGCACCCAGAAGGTGGTGATGATGATGAAGGGAATGAAGAACAGGAGCGCATTGGGATGCTTCTCCATGATCGGGTTGACCACATCGTTGGTCCAGCCTTCGAGCGTCATGATCGTGAAGAGTGTGTAGAGCGAGGTCCCGAGCGTGCCGAACAGCTCCGGGAACTCCTTGCCGTAGAGATTAACCGCCATCACCGCGCTCACATAAAAGACGAGCCCGATCAAAAGCAGGATCGACCCCATGCCGGGCAAAGCGCCGATCAGGCCGCCGACCACGCGCTGAAGCGACGGCACCGCCGTGATGAGTCGCAAGAGACGCAGCACGCGGAGCGCGCGGAGGACCGACAATTTCTCGGTGGCGGGCGCGAGCGCGATACCCACCACGGCCACGTCGAAGATGTTCCAGCCGTCGCGGAAGAAAGCGGCGCGTTGCACCGCGAGCCGCGTCAAGATCTCGACCACGAAAACGGCGATGATGGTGCGGTCGATGACCGTGAGCAGTGTGCCGAACCGCGCCATGACGCTTTGGCTCGTCTCGAGCCCGAGCGTCACGGCGTTCAACACGATGAGAACCATGATGAATCGCTCGGTCCGCGGATCCGAGACGATCTTGCGCAGCCTATCCATGCGTACACACCCCGTCTGCCTGCCTGCCACTTGATTCCCCGATCTAGGCCCTCCCGTCCCGAGCGGCAAGAACCCGAGTTGCTGCACGGCAGGAGGAAAAGACTAGGCGCTCTCGGTACGCGCAGCGCCAGAACGGACCCTCGCGGGCGTACTAGGCCGTTGGCGAGCGATCCAGAGCGCGGAGCTAACAGCTTTGTGGAAGATCGAGGAAGGGGCGTGCGCCGCCGCCGCCACGCTTCAGCTCGGAGCGAACTCCATCCGATGAAACTATCAGGTGGTGAAACAGACCGCCGGCAGCGACGATCTCCCGGAGTTCATTAAAACGCGCCACCGCCGCCTCGGTCTGCAAGACTTCCACGGCGATGCCGTCCTTAGCCAAGAGCTCCAGCGTCTCAGGACAGTTCCAAACGCCCCGCGAGAGCACCACGGCCTTTGCGCCGCGATCGATAAGCTCCTGGACGTCGCCTGGCTGAATACCCGGCACGCGGCGCGTGCCCGTCTCGCGCCAGTCCCACTCCCGCGCACCGCCGGGAAAGACCTTGGCGTCCTTAAAGCCCCTCGACGACTATAAGTCCCATGAGAGGCGCGAGATACGCGGGGAGCGAGGGTTCGGCTCATGCATCTCTTTACCCGCTCGGCCCTAACCTTAGCGTGCACCAAGCCCGCGGCCAGACGCTTGGTGCCGAGCCACGGGCCCGGGTCACTCTAAGCGCCCTCCGACGGACGCACATTCCGCTCGACCAGCACCGTCAGCCAGGTGACGACGGTTCAGTCGACGAACTGATCCTGCCTTTGCGTTTCGCCGGTCGCAAGTCGCGGATCGGCTGGCAATTGCAGCACTGTGGCATGTTGGCCTTCGCACAGGACCGTCAGCAGCACGATCTGACCATCTGGAAACTCGAGCGCGTCATGATGGTCGTGGGGCTGGTCCATATTGATCTGCCGGAACCGCGCCACCTTGTGGCCGAGCCGGCGAGCCGAGCGAAATGCCAGCCCGGTGTCGAACCTCACCTCCTTCTCGAAGGCAAGCTCAGTACCGGGCCGCAAGCAGACCGCCACATTCCGGTTATCCACCGAAGCAAAACCGCGCGTGCCTGAGCCAGGGAATCGTGTCGATATGAGCGCCTCGCCGACCTTTGCCGGGCGGGACGCGACGAGATGCAGGCTGTAGTCGCACATAGGAGCTACCCCAATCGTGAACAGATGGAGTGACACCCCCGCCTTCTGTTAGAGTATCAGATCAAAGTGGCAATCTATTGTCCGTGGCACGCCCAGCGGCCGATTGAGATCGGGGGACGCCAACATAAAACCCGCCGCGCGCCCGCGCGCGCTCGCTCCAGGTTGCTGGCGGGTCTTTGCGTTTGCTAGCCGGGTATCATTACCGTGTCGATGACGTGGATCACGCCGTTCAACTGTATGACGTCCCCGATGGTGACTTCGGCTTTGCCCCCCTTGGCATCTATCCGAGGAAACGGCTCCGAAGCTTTTTGACATTTCGATGAGGAACTCGCGAGCCCGCGTAAACGAGGCGCAAGGCTACGCGGTCGCCGCCCGCCACGCGGGCGATCGCCGCCGCTAGCTTTTTGCGCCTTGCCCCCTCGCCCATGGCAATCGATCCGCAAAAGTGAAGCCTAAGCGCGGCGGGAGGCTGGGCAGGCTCTACACAAGGCAGCACAAGGCAGCGAATTTCGCAGTTGCGAATTGGAGCGCGCGCGTTACTCTCCGCCCTGGAGAACCATGCGCTTTGCAGGTTCGGCGAATCGACTGGTCGCACGGGGGCCCTGTGGTGATAGGCAAAGTTTGCCGGTGGAGTGCCTCGTTTTCGCCATCTGTCACGGAACAGTCGAAATTCGGTTGAATATGGGGCGAGGCTGTCCCGCATCTGGGTTAGCGTCATCCTGTGGTTTTGGGCAACTCCCGCTCGACACAAGCGGTGGCCCGGCGAGCTTAGGGCTCAGGGCGTCGGATTGAACGAGGGAAGCTTGTGATGCTGAGGCGCGCCTGTCTTAGCCTGATCGTCGGAGCGGCCGTGCTCGCTCCTCCCGCCGCTTCCGCCGGACCCGCCCTCGTCTTCGAACCCTATAACGGCACCGTGTTTTACGCCGAGGACCCGGACGTTCAGTGGTTCCCCGCCTCTCTCACCAAGTTGATGACCGCCTATGTCGCGTTCCACGCCTTGCGCGACGGCGAGGTCACGCCCGACACCAAGGTCACCTGCTCGAAGCACGCTTCGGTACAGGCGCCGACGAGGCTTGGTTTGCCGGTCGGCGGCTCGATCACGCTCGACGTCGCGCTGAAGGTCATCATCGTGAAGTCCGCCAACGACGTCTCCGTGATGATCGCCGAGGCGGTGGCCGGCAGCGAGGAGGCTTTCGTCAAGCGCATGAACGAGGCGGCGAAGCGGCTCGGCATGACGCAGACCCAATTCGCCAATCCCAACGGGTTACCGGACGAGCGTCAGTACACGAGCGCCCGCGATCTCGCCCGGCTGGCGCGCGCGATCATCGTCGAATTCCCCGAGCATGCCGGGATCTTCGCCGAGCAGGAGGTGCAAGTCGGCCAGAAGCAGTTGCGCACCCATAACGGGCTGCTCCGCACCTTCCAGGGCGCCGACGGCATGAAGACCGGCTTCATTTGCGATTCCGGCTTCAACGTGGTGGCGAGCGCCACGCGCGATGGCCGCAAGCTGGTCGCGGTGGTGCTCGGCGAGCCGTCCACGGCCACGCGCAATATCCGCGCCGCCGAACTCCTGGAGAACGGCTTCAAGCGCTATTTCTGGAAGTCGCTGTTCGGCACGAGCCTCGACGGCCTAGCCATGCAGGCCTCGTTGAGCGATGGACCTGTGCATCTGCGTGAGGTCATCTGCGGTCCGAAGCCAAAAGGGAAGAAGTCCGTTCGCAAATCGAGCGCCGAGTCGGTGCTACAGGAGTTCGATTCCAAGAGCGCCCCCTATCAGCCGGCACATGAGGTGCCCGGCATAGCTCTCAACACGCCGAATTGAGCGTCCGACCCCTCGCGCTTCGCGGCATAGGCGCCTTTGCCTTGGCTCTGGCGGGCTTCGGCGGCGCATGGGCGCTGGACCCGCCAGCCAACATCACCGAAGTCATGACCGACGCCGAGCAGGCCTGCACCACGGCCAACGGCAAGCCGGACACGAGCGGGATCCTAAAGTCCGACGACGTCAACGGCGACGGCGGCCGGGACTGGATCGCCGATTTCTCGAAACTCAAATGCGAAGGCAGTGTCAATCCGGTGTGCGGCGAGGCCGGCTGCACGCTTCAGCTCTATTTCTGGGTCACCGACGACACCTGGGACCTCGTGTTCGAGGATTTCGTACGGAGCTACAAATTCAGCTCTAGCGGCAAGGAGCGGACCATGCACGTGACCACCTCCGGGCTGCCCTGTAACAAGCCGGCGTCGGAGAACTGCACCTACACCTACCGGCTGGATGAAGACTCGGTGACGCCGCTTCAATAGCCATCAGAACGACGAGCCCTGTTGCTGGAGGAACGCCGTCTCCTCTTCGGTCGAGGTCCGGCCGAGGATGGCATTGCGATGCGGGAAACGCCCGAAGCGCTCGATGATGACCTCGTGCCGCAGCGCATAATCGAGATTGAGTGGGTTGCCGAGCGCGGTGAAGAGCTGAACCGATTTCTCCTGGTCCGAAGCCTCCTCTGAGTGCTGAAACGGCAGATAGATGAAGGGGCGCTGTTTCGGCGGCAGCCTGGCGTCGATGCCCTCGTCCACGGCCCGCTTGGCGAGAGCGAGCCCCGCTTCGTCGGTGGCGAAGGCGCGGGACTGCCCGCGAAACATGTTTCGCGGAAACTGATCGAGCACGATGATGGCAGCGAGGAACCCGTCGGGCCTCGCAAGCCAGCTCTCCGGGACGCCGGCGGCCAACTCGTCATAGAGCGGATGGAAGCGAACCTCGATCTCGCCGTCGACCCCGCCGTCAGGCTGGAACCAGTCTTTGGGCTTCAGCTCCTCGAACCAGAAGCGAACGACCTCATCGATTGCGTCAGCGCTCATCCGCACCTCCGCTTCGTCGGGGCAACGCCACCCCGCCCAGGCCAGGCCGGGAGGGCTAGAGGATGAAGTCCTGTGCCTTCAGGTCAAGCTGTTTACCCAAATCTCGAAATCCGCCTTGCCGTCGCCGTTCACGTCGCCTCTGACCAGATGGCCGGTCATGGACAGTTCGCCTGCCGCTCGCGGCGGCTCCCTACTCGGCACGCTCAAAAGGAAAGGTCAGCGACGGAGAGGAAGCGTGGTTCTCCGCTCGCGAGCCCGCTGCCGGGAAAGGGTTGTAGGCGCACGGCATGCCCGTGCTCCGGCTTATCCGCAGGCACGTCACGTTGAGGTTCTTTCGCAGAGCGAAGTTTCTGTGCTGTCATGTTATTCTTTGCTTTTCTGCCCCTTCCCAGGCCAACGCTTCCAAGGGGGCAACAGGTAACGCCCCGTTGACGCCGGGGACTGTATCGGGGAAGTTGCAGGCGCGGAATAGGCGAGACCAAAAAGGGGACTCGAAGCGTTAACGTGAAGCGGCGCTGTTTGCGCTTGCCGAAATCGCCGCCTCGACCAGCGTCTTCGCCTCGAGCGCAGCCCAGTCGGCGGGGCCGACCAGACGGCCCATCTCCCTGCCCTCGCGATCGAGGAGAAGAGTGGTCGGCATGCCGACAGCCTTCAGCGTGGCGAACAGCTTGCTGTCAGGATCGGTGTAGAGAGCGAGGTCCTTGGCGCCGGTCTCCACGAGGAATGTGCGCGCCTTGTCGGGGCCACCCTTGTCGATGTTGACGGCGACCACCTCGAAGTCTTTGCCGCCCAACTCGGATTGAAGCTTATTGAGCAGGGGCATCTCCTCCCGGCAGGGCACGCACCAGGTGGCCCAGATGTTGAGCAACACCACCTTGCCGCGCCAATCGGCCAGCCGCTTGGCCGCGCCATCGCCGTCGGCGAAGGCGAAATCGGGCAAATCGAGCGGCTTGGGCCGCACCACGAAAGGCGCCATGGCGCCCTTGTTCAGCCCGTTGAGCGGGCTCGTCTTGACCACCTCCTCGCCGCCGGCGGCGCCAGCACCGGGCGCGACGGACTCAGACTTCGGCCGCAAGCCATTGTCAGAGGGGGCGAAACTCCAATATACCGTGCCGAACCCGGCAATCGCCGCGAGGAGCGCAGCGATCATGTAGATGGCCGGCGACCCGGCGTGCGCGCGTTCCTTGCGTTTGTTCACGCCTTCCTCTTCAGTTGCCTGTCCGGGCCGACGACGATGACCAACACCATGTGGGGCGGCCGCTTCGCCGCAAGTCCCGCCGAGATCATGGAGCAGATAAATGCCTCCATCGATTTCGACAAGCGGCTGTGGCGGCAGGACATCGAAGCCTCCAAGGCGCATGTGGCTATGCTCGCGGCGGCGGGCATCGTGACGGCGAAGGAAGCCGACACGATTTCCGGCGGCCTCGACCAGATCCTGGCCGAGATCAAGGGCGGCAAGCTCAAGTTCACCCGCGCGCTCGAGGACATTCATCTGAATGTCGAGAGCAGGCTCGCCGAGCTGATCGGGCCCGTGGCCGGCAAGCTTCACACGGCGCGGTCGCGGAACGACCAGGTCGCGACGGATTTCAGGCTCTATGTCAGGGACGAGATCGGCGCGATCGACCAGGCGCTCGGCGAGCTTCAGCTTGCGCTCGCCAGGAAGGCGCTCGACCACGCCGCCGCGGTGATGCCGGGCTTCACGCACCTTCAGACGGCACAGCCCGTCACCTTCGGCCACCACCTGCTCGCCTATGTGGAGATGCTGGGCCGCGACCGCGGGCGCTTCGCCGACGCCGCGAAGCGCCTCGCCGAATGTCCGCTAGGGTCCGCGGCGCTGGCCGGTACCAGTTTCCCGATCGACCGCGACATGACGGCGCGCGCGCTCGGCTTCGCGCGGCCGGCCGCCAACTCGCTCGACGCCGTCTCTGATCGCGACTTTGCGCTCGAGTCGCTGGCGGCATCCTCCATCGCCGCGATGCACCTGTCGCGGCTCGCCGAGGAGATCGTGCTGTGGACCTCGCCGCAATTTGGCTTCGCCAGATTGTCGGACGCCTACGCGACTGGCTCCTCGATCATGCCGCAAAAGCGCAATCCGGACGCCGCCGAGCTGGTGCGGGCCAAGACCGGCCGCATCGCCGGCGCCTTCCAGGCGCTGCTCATGGTGATGAAGGGCCTGCCGCTCGCCTACGCCAAGGACATGCAGGAGGACAAGGAGCCGGTGTTCGATGCGCTCGACGCGCTGAAGCTCGGCATCGCCGCCATGACCGGCATGGCCGCCGACCTGGAGCCCAACCTGCAAGCCATGAAGCGGGCGGCGAGCCGGGAATACGCCACCGCCACCGACCTTGCCGACTGGCTGGTGCTCAATCTCGGCGTCCCCTTCCGAGAGGCCCACCACATCACCGGGCGAATCGTTGCCCTGGCGGAATCCAAGAACCTGGACCTCAAGAGGCTCCCGATCACCGATTTCAAGTCGGTCGAGCCCCGTATCACCGAGCAGGTCTTCGGCGTGCTCGACGCCTCGAAATCGGTGAAAAGCCGCACCAGCTATGGCGGAACCGCCCCTGCCAATGTGCGGCGGGAGGCCAAGCGGTGGATAAAGCGTTTGGAGAAGGGCGGTCTCTCGCGATAAAAGAGGGGAAGGGCCGGGGAAGGGCCCTGACTACAGGGGCACGACCATGGGAAGCGCGTTGCGCGTCCTTTTAACGCTTGCGCTCATACTGGCCGTCGGGCTCAGCGCCTGCGGACGACGCGGCTCTTTGGATCGGCCGAAAGCCACCTATCCCGAGACGCAAGCGGACCCGTCGACCAAGATGTCCAAGGCACCGGACCGGAAACTCTGGATCGATAAACTGATTCAATAGCCCCGCTTTCCCTGCAATGCACCATTTCGCCTATCGGCACGGCGCGACCCACGCAAGCGTGTTGCACGCCGAAGAGGTCGATCTTTACGGCCTCGCAACCGCCGTTGGCACGCCCTTTTATTGCTACTCGACCGCGACGCTCGAGCGGCATTACCGTGTATTCGCGGATGCCTTCGCCGCGAAGCCCGACACGCTGGTGTGCTACTCGGTCAAGGCGAACTCCAATGTCGGCGTGCTCGCCACGCTGGCGCGGCTCGGTGCCGGCATGGACGTAGTCTCGGAAGGCGAGCTTCGCCGCGCGCTCGCGGTGAAAGTGCCGCCGGCGAAGATCGCCTTCTCCGGTGTCGGCAAGACCAAGGCCGAGATGGCCTTTGCGCTCGACCAGGGCATCTTCGCCTTCAACGTGGAATCCGAGCCCGAGCTTAGGGCCTTGAGCGAAGTCGCCTCGGCGCATGGACGCGAGGCGCGCATCGCGCTTCGCGTGAACCCCGATGTCGACGCTAAGACCCACCACAAGATCGCCACCGGCAGGGCCGAGAACAAATTCGGCGTGCCTTTCGAGCACGCGCTGTCGCTCTACCGGCTCGCCTCCAAGCTGCCGAACGTCGCACCGTCCGGCGTGCATATGCATATCGGCAGCCAGATCAACGACCTAACACCGTTCAGGAATGCCTTCCGTCTCCTTAGGGAGCTGGTCGGCACGTTGCGCGCCGTGGGTTTCCATATCAGCTTCGTCAATCTCGGCGGCGGCCTCGGCATTCCCTACCGCAGCACCGAGCCAGCGCCGCCGCTTCCGGTGGACTATGCGCGCCTCGTGACCGAGGAGGTCGGCGACCTCGGCGTGAGGTTCCTGTTCGAGCCGGGGCGGATGATCGCGGGCAATGCCGGGATCCTCGTCTCGCGCGTGCTCTACGTGAAGCGCGGCGCCGACAAGACCTTCACCATCGTCGATGCCGCCATGAACGACCTGATCCGCCCCACCCTCTACGAGGCGCATCACGAGATCCTGCCCGTGATCGAGCCTACGCCCGCGACGCCCACCGTGGCGACCGACGTGGTCGGGCCGGTCTGCGAGACGGGCGATTATCTGGCGCTCGCCAGGCCGCTGCCGGCACTTCATGCCGGCGATCTCATTTCAGTGATGACGGCCGGCGCGTATGGCGCGGTCCTGGCTTCGGAGTATAACACTAGGCCTCTGGTCCCAGAGGTGCTGGTGGCTAAAGACCGCTATTGCGTGACGCGGCCCCGGCCGAGCTATGACGAGATGCTGGCAGCGGAGAGCTTGCCCGACTGGATATGAGGGAGAGTGTGCCTGGCCGAAAAGCCTCCATTTCGCCCCCTTCAATCCCCAAATTACGGCTTCAGGCCGCCCTCATGCTAGACACGAGCGATGGTACGCAAACAGTCCCGACCTTACGCCGCCACATCTGAGCAAGCAGTGTCGGACGCACTCGCCAAGCGCATCGAGCGCCGCGTACGCCTGAGCAGGCTCGCGCTCGTCGGCGAGCGCGTCTGGGAGGCGTTGCTTTGGCCTTTCATCGTGGTGTGCGCCTTCCTGGTCGTGACGCTGCTCGAAGGGTGGAGCCTGCTCCCGCCGCTCGCCCACCGCATCCTGCTCGGCGCCTTCGGGCTGGCGCTGATCGTCTCCTTCCTGCCGCTGCTGCGGCTGTCGGTGCCCTCGCGTGAGGAAGCGCTGAGACGACTCGAGCGCACGGCCAAGATCAAGCACCGGCCGGCTTCGTCCTATGAGGACACGCTCGGCACGACACCCCCAAACGAGACGGCCTTTCTGTGGTCGGCGCATCGCGAGCGGCTTGCCCACCTCGTCGCCAAGCTGAAACCTTCGTGGCCCGCGTCGCGGGTCGACCGCAAAGACCCTTATGCGATCCGTGCCGCACTTCTGCTCGGCGTGGTCGTGGCCCTGCTGGCGGCAGGTGGCGACGTGCGCACACGCCTGCAAGCTGCCTTCTCGCCGGCCGCCGACGGCCCCCCGGCTCTCCTGCGGCTAGATGCCTGGGTGACGCCGCCCGTCTACACCGGCAGCGCGCCGATCGTGCTTGCCGACGGCAGTGAGACCGTCGGCACCGGCGCCGAGACCTTCCGCGCGCTCTCGGTTCCCGAACGCAGCCAGCTCATCGTGCGCGCCCACGCGCCAGCCGGCCAGACCGTCAGCCTGTCGACCACCAAAGAAGGCAGTGCTGAGACCAAGACCATCGAGCCCCGCACCGGCGGCAGCGAAGGGTTGGTCGAGTTCACCGTCGGGCTCATGTCGCCGCTCAGCGCCGACGTCATAATCGGCGGCCAGACCGTGGCCAAATGGCGGTTCAACCTCATCAAGGACGAGCCTCCAGTTATCAGCCTGATGAGCGACCCGACGATGACGCCGCGAGGGGGACTGCGCATCGTCTATGGCGCGACCGACGATCACGGCGTGGCGAGCGCGCAAGCGAAATTCCAGCTTGCTCCCGGCGAGGATGCGAGCTTCAAGCCGGTCGCCCCCGAGGCGC
The DNA here is from genome assembly GCA_050728375.1 of Methyloceanibacter sp. Taxonomy (GTDB): domain Bacteria; phylum Pseudomonadota; class Alphaproteobacteria; order Rhizobiales; family Methyloligellaceae; genus Methyloceanibacter. The sequence goes on along the minus strand of JBOHJE010000044.1, from coordinate 26,727 downwards.
AGGAGGAAGGCGACGAGGTGATCGCCGAGGATCCCCTGCTCAATCCCCCGGCGATGCCGCTCCAATTGCCGCGCACCAACTCCAAGAAAGTCGAAGGCAGAGCGACCCAGGACCTCACTGCCCACCCCTGGGCGGGTCTGAAGGTACGCATGACGCTTGCCGCGCGCGACCAGGCGGAGCAGACGGGCGAGAGCCCGCCCTACGAATTCGTGCTGCCCGAGCGGACCTTCACCAAACCACTCGCCAAAGCCGTGGTCGAACAGCGCAAGAAGCTGGTGCGCGAGCCCGACTCCGTGCCTATCGTCGGTCGCGCGCTGGATGCGCTCACGCTCGGCGGCGACAAGGTCATCGACGACAGCACCGTTTATCTCTCCTTGCGCAACGCCTATTGGCGCCTCCAGGGCGAGCCCGACCGCGAGAGCGTCGCGAGCGTCGTCGACCAGCTTTGGTCGACCGCCTTGCGCATAGAGGACGGCGATCTTCCTGAAGCGGAACGCGAGCTGAAGAGCGCGCAGGAAGCGCTCATGAAGGCGCTCAAGGAGAATGCTCCGTCCGAGGAGATCAAGCGTCTCGTCGAGGAGCTTCGCGCCGCGCTCGGCCGCTACCTCCAGGCGCTCGCCTCCCAGGCGCAGGAGAAGGGCAATATGCCTTCCGAGCAGTCGCAGGACGGCGATCAGCTCGTGTCGCAGCAGGACTTGGACAAGATGCTGAAGAGCATCCAGGAGCTGGCGGAGTCCGGCTCCAAGGAGATGGCCGAACGCATGCTGTCGGAGCTCAACGACGTGCTGGACCGGATGCAGATGGGCAATTTCGCCGAGAACGCGCAGCAGCAGCGGGCCGGCCGCATGATGAAGGATCTGAACGATGTCGTGTCTGACCAGCAGAAGCTGCTCGACGACACCTTCGCCGAGAAGCGCAGGCAGCAGGGCGGCGAGCAAGGCGGCGACCAGTTCCAGGTGAGCCCGCCCGGGCAGCCCATGGATTTCGGCGCCGGCATGATGTCGCCGTTCTTCGACATGCCGCAGCCGGGCAGCACGCAAGGCGGCGCCAAGGCGCAAGGCCAGAGCGGCCAGCAGGGTCAGCCGCGCGGCGAGGGCCAGATGCAGATGGGTGAGCGGCGGCAGCAGCCGGGCCAGACTCCCGGCCAGGTGGGCCAGCTCGGCCAGCGCCAGCAGGAATTGCGCGACAAGCTGCAAAGCCTGATCGACCGCTTCCGCATGGAAGGCGGCGATGCACCGAACCAGTTCGAGGGCGCCAAGGAGGCCATGGACGACGCCAAAGAGGCCATCGGCGAGCCCAATCTCGACCGGGCCGCTCAGAACCAGAGCCTGGCGCTCGACCGTCTGCGCAAGGGCGCGCAGTCCATGGCGCAACAGATGATGGAGAGCGGCGAGATGCAGGCCGGCCAAGGGCCGGGCAGCAACGGCCGCGACCCGCTCGGCCGGCCCGACCGCTCGAACCGGCCCGACCTCGGCCTCTCAGTGCGGGTTCCCGACGAGATCGACATCCAGCGTGCACGCGAGGTTCTCGACGAGGTCCGTCGCAGGCTCGGCGATCCCTCGCGCCCCACGCTCGAACTCGACTATCTAGAGCGCCTCATCCGCTCGTTCTGATGAGGATGGCCCGGCGCCTTCCGCAGAAGCCGCATGCTTGATGCGATCGTGACCTTCCTCTCCCGAATTTTCCAGGCGATCGGACGCGGCATCGGCCTCGCCGTCGCCTTCGTGCTGCGGCCATTCCTATGGATAGGACGCGCGGTCTCGCAGCGCGGCTGGGTCGTCTGGGGCGTGCTTGGGGCGATCCTTCTAGGACTGGTTCTCCTCTACGGCTATTTCTTCTGGACGACCCAGCGCTGGACGAATTTCGACCCGGACTACGCCGCGGCCCATGGCCAGACGACCGCGGGCAGCCCGGCGGCCGAGACGCCGGCATCGGGCGCCGGCATCATCACAAGCGACGAGGACGAGGAAGCCAAGCCAAGCGGCGAAGCAGCGACCCAGACTTGCCGCTCGTCACGGATTGTCGACGTTACGGCCGAGCTGGTCGACTTCAACGTGAACCAGAATGCCTGGATCTCCTCGATGATCCTCTACAAGCTCGGCCTGTTCGGGATCGCCTGGGACCGGACCCCGTTCTTCGACAACAAGGCCGCATTCCAGCGCGGCGTGAACCAGGCGGTGCGGCGCACCGCCGTCGAGCTTGTCGATACGCTCGGCCGCGTGCGCGGCACCTCGCAGATCGATTCCGATTTGCAAAGCGCCCGCGGGAATCTCCAGTTCGACGAATCCACCTGGTATTTCGGCCTGAACCCGTTCGGCCCCAAAACGCCGACGCCGAGCTTCTACCGCTCGGCCATCAAGGAGCTCCGGGACTTCAACGCCCGCCTCGAGAAATGCGATGCCGTGTTCGACGCGCGCGCCGACAATCTGCTCCAGTTCATAGACCGCATCGCCAACGACATCGGCGCGACCTCCGCGATCCTGCGCGAGCGTTCAGAGAATTACAACGGCGGCTGGTTCGACACGCGAGCCGACGACCGGTTCTGGTTCGCTTACGGTCAGCTCTATGGCTATTACGGCATCCTCACTGCGGCCCATGCCGATTTCGAGGACGTGATTGCGCAACGAGGCCTGAATCAGCTCTGGTCCGAACTCGAAGAGCAGTTACGCGCGTCGCTCAACATACGTCCCTTTATTATCTCGAATGGGGCGGAATCGGGCTGGCTGATGCCCTCGCATCTCGCGACGATGGGCTTCTACGTGTTGCGGGTGCGCTCGAACCTGATCGAGATCAGGCTGGTGCTCGACCGCTGACTATTGTTGTCATTGCCCGGCCCCAGCCCCAGGCGATTACGACGATCGGTGGCTACTGGGTGCCCGCCGTTCGGCGCATAAGCACTATCGTTTGGGAGGTTGGTCACTCCTCCAGCTCACCGATGAACGGCAGCTCGCGATAGCGGTTCGCGAGATCCATGCCGTAGCCCACGACGAAAACCGGGGGGCACTTGAAGCCCGTGAAATCCGGCGCGACTGGCGCCGCGCGCGGCACCTCCTTGTCGATGAGCACGCAGGTCATGACCGAGTGCGCGCCCCGCTTGGCGAGAAGCTCCTTGGCGAAGGCAAGCGTTCGGCCGGAATCGAGGATATCGTCGACGATCACCACGTCGCGTCCGTCGAGCGCGCTCTCCACGTCGCGTAGCACTTTGACCTCACCGCTCGAGCCGGTTCCGTACCCGTAGCTGGCGAGGAAGATGAAATCGATCTCCGGCTGAAGCCCCTGGCGGTGAAGCGCCCTGATGAGATCGCCGGCAAAGATGAAGCTTCCCTTCAGTACGGCGACGACGATCGGGTCGTGAAGTCCCGCAGCGGCGATGTCGCGCGCCAGCTCTTCGACCCTTCGGGCGATGCTCTCGGCGCTGAATAGCGGCTTGACCGTTTCCCCGGCCGCAATCTCGGCCATGCCTAATCGGCCTTGGCGAAGCGAACCTTGAGACTACGCACATTGCTGGGCGGCGAGGGTATCTGCCTGAGGAACGCGGCCTGCTCGCCGGCGCCGAGCTCGGTCTCGCCGACCTCAGTCGTCCACTCCGAGATTTCCTCCCCCTTCTCGTCGCGCAGCGCGATCACCACGGTCGGCACCGTCATCGTCAAGGAGCTGACGTTGCGCACATTGCCCTGGACCTCGAGTACGGTCTGGCTGCCGTCATTGGTCCAGCCATAGTGTACGCCCTCGAAGGCGAGGCCCGTCATGCCGATCGGCGCGCCGAACATCGAATAGAGCCGCGCCGTGCCGGGCAGCATCGACACGACGGTTGACGGCGCGAAGATCAACATGCCGAACACGATCGCGACGATCAGCCCGAGTACGCTCCAGCCGATGGTGACGATCGAGGTGCCCTTGCGCTCGCGCTTCCGCGGCAGCGTCTCGCCGAAGGCCGCCGCGACCATAGCCGGATCGGCGAGTGTGGCGTCGTCAACCTTATCTTCGGGCGGCGTAAACGAGGCATCCCCGGTAGGCGTATACGACGCACCGGCTGTAGGCGTGTAAGGCGCGTTGCCGGTAGGCGTGTAGGACGCGTCCACTCCGGTCGTGAACGACGCGTCGGTGAAAACTGCATCCGCTTGGCCGCCGGGTGGCGGCATCATTTCGGCAGGCACCGGACGCGGCGCTTCCGCCGGTTTCCCGCGTTTGCCGGTCAGCTTGGCGAAGAGTCCGCGCTTCTCGGCAGGCGGCGGTGGAACGGAAGGCGGATCGGCATTCACGCGGCCGGCCTGGCCGGGAAAGTCACCCTCGAAATCGTACTCCGCATCGACCACCGGGCCCGGTGGCGTGCCGGCGAATTCCGGCCTCGCGGCCTCGGCCACTCGAGCGGCGGCGTGGGGCGGCGGCGGGTCGGGCTGCGGCACGCGCGGCGGGGGAGCGACCTGGGCCGGACGCGGCGGTTGTGGAACGCGCGGTTGTTGAGCCGCCTGTGGCGAAGGCGGCAGGGGCGACGGCGTCCGCGGTGGGGGTGGCGTCGGCGGCGTTACAGCCGGCGTGATAGGCTGGGCCTCCCTCAGGACCGGCAGGGCGTGCCAGACATGGGCGCATTTGCTGCACCGGACCTTGCGGCCCTCGGGTGGAAACACCGCTTTGATCTCATAGCGGGTCTCGCACATTGGGCAGATGATAAGTGTTGCCATGTGAAAGCCAGTATAGCTCGCTAACTTGGTTTCTCGCGCGAGCTCATGCCCTTGCCCAATTCCATTGATACCGGACCCGGAGTTCAGCATAAAGAGCCCGTGGTGGGCAATCTTAAGAGGCTTAAGGAAGACGGGTGATTCGCTTCGACAATGTCGGGCTCCGCTACGGCTCGGGCCCGGAAATCTTGCGCGACGTCACCTTTCACGTGCTTCCGGGGTCCTTTCACTTCCTGACCGGACCATCGGGAGCCGGTAAAACCTCGCTTTTGCGCCTTCTCTTCATGTCGCTCAGGCCCACACGGGGGCTGATTTTCGTGTTCGGGGAGAACGTGGTTGAGCTGCCCCAAAGCGGCCGGGCGGCCCTGAGACGGCGGATCGGCATCGTCTTCCAGGATTTCAGGCTGCTCGAGCATCTGACGACCTGGGAGAATGTCGCTCTCCCCTTGCGCGTCATGGGCAAGCCGGAATCCCACTACCGCGAGGACGTGACCGACCTCCTGCGCTGGGTCGGGCTGGGCGACCGCATCAACGCCTATCCAGAGGTCCTCTCGGGCGGCGAGAAGCAGCGTGCGGCCATTGCCAGAGCCGTGATCGGCCGACCGGAGCTTCTGCTCGCCGACGAGCCGACGGGCAACGTCGATCCCGCCATCGGCAACCGGCTGCTCCGGCTGTTCGTCGAGCTCAACCGGCTCGGCACCTCGGTCATCATTGCGACCCATGATTACGCCCTGATGGAGCAACTCGACGCGCCGCGTCTGACGCTCTACCAAGGCAATTTGCAGGTCTCGCAGTGACCCTACTCTCCGACATTCGCGAATATCCCTGGACCAACCTGCTTGCGGGGATCTTGCCGGCGCGCATAGCCACGCTGCTGCCCCGGCGCTTTCAGGCGACCACGACGCAAATCGTGCCGTCGGCATCGATCGCCGGCCACGCGCTCACCGTGGTGATCGCCATCATGTCCTTCCTTGCCTGCCTCACGGCCGGCGGTGTCTACATGGTCAACCAGTCCGCCCAGGCCTGGGTCAACGACGTGGCGAGCGAGATCACGGTGGAGCTCGATCCCATCAATACCGCCGACATCGAGAAGAAGATCACGCTCGTGTCACTCTTTCTCGCCAAGCAGAAGGGCATCACCCGGGTGAAGCCGCTGACCGCCGACGACTCGGCGAAGCTCCTCGAGCCATGGCTCGGCAACAGCGCGGTGCTTTCGGCGCTGCCCATTCCCCGCCTGATCGCGGTGGAGATCGACCGCTCCAACCCGCCCGACATAAAGCTCATCAAGAATGCGCTGGCGCAGAACTTCGAGGGGGTCACGCTGGACGATCACCGGCGCTGGCAGGCCGAGATTCGCACCTTGACGCGCTCCGCCGCGCTCGGCGGACTTGCCGTTCTCGGACTCGTCGCTGCGGCGACCATCGCCGTGATTGTGTCGGCGACGCGTAGCGCCATGGCTTCCAACCGCGAGATCATCGAGGTGCTGCACTTCGTCGGCGCCAATGAGCGCTTCATCAGCCGCGAGTTCGAGCGCCACTTCCTCGGACTCGGCGTCAGGGCCAGCCTGATGGGCGCTTTGACGGCCATGATCGCCTTCCTCTTGCTGCCGCTGATGATGCACCTGCTCGGCGGTGGCGGCGTCACCGCGGCGGAGACGCGTCGGCTGATCGGCTCGGGCGAGCTCGATTTCTCAGGGTATCTGCTCTGCATTCTGGTGGTGATCGTGGTCGCCTGCTTGTGCATGATCACCTCCCGTCTCGGCGTGATCAGGGTTCTCAAATCTTACGCCTGAACCACGCGCGGACCCCTCATCTCGCACCGGTATCGCAATGCCGATTTTCCGCGCCAGCGATTTTGCCTATTGTTGCCCCTGACTGGGGACGTTGGAGTGAAGGGTGCGGAAGGAAGCAGAACAAGTTGCGCCTAAGCGCTTCAAGCGCTTCAGCGGCGTTCTCGGCTTCGTGCGCCTCCTGTTCGACGCCTCGATCCTCCTTCTCGTGATGCTGTTCATCGGCTTCATCGGTTTCGCCAACGGTCTCGACCGCGAACAGGGCGCGCCGACCAAGAGTGCCGACGGCATCACCGTTCTCACCGGCGGCACCTCGCGCATCGACGAGGCCATGAAGCTTCTCGCCCAAGGCAAGGCCGAGCGCGTGTTGATCACCGGCGTCTATCGCAACACCACCAGGGAGGAGCTGAAGAAGCTCGCCAGCGAAGGCGGGCAGTACTTCTCCTGTTGCGTCGATATCGACAAGGAGGCCCGCAATACGATCGACAACGCCGCCGAGACCAGCGAATGGGTTGCGCTCCATCGCTACGGCTCGGTCATCGTGGTCACGTCGAACTATCACATGCCCCGCGCGCTCGCCGAGCTCGGACGCGCCATGCCGACTGTGACCCTCATCCCTTACGCGGTGGTCGACAACAATGTGCAACTCGACCGCTGGTGGACCTATCCCGGCACGACCAAGCTGCTGCTCTCCGAGTATCTGAAATTTCTCCCGGCGCTCGGCCGGCTCGGCGCCACCCACCTCGTGCGTGTCGCCCTGTCGGGAACTGATACGACCGCTGCGGAGGATCTCCCCGAGCCCTAACCCTCACGCCGTATGGTCCGCTCGATTGTCTTCAATGTGCTGTTCTACGTGACCACGACGCTTTTCGTCGTTCTCGGCAGCCCGCTTCTGTTCGCGCCGCGGAACTGGGCGATGGCCGCGCTCAAACTCCATTCCCGGGTCGAGCTGTGGCTGCTCAAGTTAGTCGTCGGCTTGGACTTCGAGGTGAGAGGTTTGGACAAGCTTCTCCAAGGGCCGTGCCTCGTAGCCTCCAAGCACCAATCGGCATGGGAGACCTTCGCCCTCATTCCGCTCTTCCGGGATCCGGCGCTGCTGATGAAACGCGAGCTGTTCTGGATCCCGTTTCATGGCTGGTTCTCGTACAAGTTCGACATGATTCCGGTCGACCGCGACAAGGGACCGGCAGCGCTGCGGCGCATGTTGCGCGCGGCCAAGACGCGGATCGAAGCGGGGCGCGAGATCATCATCTTCCCGGAGGGCACCCGCCGCGCTCCGGGCGCCGAGCCGGACTACAAGACCGGCATCGCGCTTCTTTACGAGGCGCTTCGCGTCCCTTGCGTCCCCGTCGCGCTCAACTCGGGGCTGTTCTGGCCGAGGCGAAGCTGGCGGCGCGTGCGAGGCACGGTGGTGGTCGAGATACTCGAGCCAATACCGTCAGGTCTGCCAAAGGCAGAATTCCTCGGCACGCTCAAGAACGCCATCGAGAGCGCAAGTAACCGGCTGTTGAAATCAGAACATGCTGGGAACCCAAGCCGGTAACTTCTTGTTAACCCTTAAGAGCTTGACGAGACGAGGGCTTAAGTTCATCTTTTGTTCCCGGTAGAGATTCGCGACCGGGTTGTCTTGAATTCGTCATCAGTCAACCCATTTGAGTTTAAGGTCGGGCTGGATAACGGGACGGACGATGTTGATGCCCCACGTTGAAACCGCTTCTGAGAAGGCCCCCTGGGGCCCCTCGGACGAGGCTGCGCTCGTCTGCTCCGAGGCTGCTTTCGCTCAAGCTTTCCATTATTGGCGCGGAGCTTCGGGCCGCCGCTACCTGCACAGCGTCTATTCACTTCGCGGCTGCCCCGCCCTGCCCCAGGCCAACTACATCCTGGTCCGGCGCTATGAGGACGGGCGGCGTGTCGCGCTCGCTTTCGGCCAGACCAAGGACTGCGCCGTGACGCTGAACCTCGCGCATTTGCGGCACGAGGGCGCCAAGCGCGGCGCCAACGAGGTCCACATCCACCTCCTTGCGGAAACGGGCCACGACCGGGCCCTGGTTGAGGCCGATCTCACCGACGCGCACACGCAGCGGCGCACCGCCAACGCGGCGTAATCTCTACACACCTGCCCTGAGTGTGGTCATGCCCGGACTTGATCCGGACATTCATGCCGTTGCCGCTCGGCAGGCGTAAACGGCACTGGAATGGATTGCCGGGGTCAAGCCCGGCGATGACGAGTCGTTGGTGGATGAGATCCCCTAGCGCCGGGAGAGTTGCTCGAGCCGCTGCTGCATGGCCTGGAGCTCGGACTTGAGCGTGGCGATCTCATCGTCGCTCGGCTTCGCGTTCGGCCCCGGGCTCGGCTTGGTCGTGGGCACGTCGGAATTGTTGCCCTCGCCGCCCGTGAAAGGCGTGAACATGCCGAGCGCCCGCTCGAAGGCATCGAAGTTCTTCCGCACTTGGTCCTGCATCGCCTCGAAGGCCGCGGTGCCGAAGACATGGGCAAAGCGCCGGCGATATTGCTCCTGCTGACGCGTCAGCGAATCGAGGCTGAATTCGAGGTAACTCGGCACCAGCTTCTGCATGCTGTCGCCGTAGAAGCGAATGAGCTGGCGCAAAAAGCCGATTGGCAGGAGATTCGTGCCGCGGCTCTCTTGCTCGACGATGATCTGGGTCAGGACGGTGTGCGTGAGGTCTTCGCCTGTCTTGGCGTCGTAGACCACGAAGTCTCGCTCGCCGCGCACCATTTCGGCGAGGTCCTCGAGTGTTACATACGTGCTTGTGTCGGTATTGTAGAGTCGCCGGTTCGCGTATTTCTTGATAATGATCGGCCGGCTCTCTTGCTCCGCGTCCCTTGCCACGTGTCTGTGCTCCTGGGCCCTGGGCTCTGACCCAGGCTACTCTATGCCGCACTTGCGAAGATGGGTAGCACGTTCTTTGTGCGTAGCACAGAGCCTTTGCCATGAGGCTTATCGGAAGAGGTGGCCCCTTTCCCCATGGGAATCACTAGGGTATGACCTGAGGTCAATTCGGTAGGGAGAATTCGGAATGAAGGAAGAAGATATTGTCATCGTCAGCGCGGCAAGGACGCCGGTGGGCTCCTTCAACGGCTCGCTATCGAGCTTGCCGGCACACGCGCTCGGTGAGGTTGCCATCCGTGCGGCGCTCGACCGCGCCGGGGTCGATCCGGCCGACGTCGACGAAGTTATCATGGGTCAGGTTCTGACCGCAGGCCAGGGCCAGAACCCGGCCCGGCAAGCCGCTATGGCCGCCGGCGTGCCTAAGGAGGCGACCGCCTGGGGCGTCAATCAGGTGTGCGGCTCGGGCTTACGCGCCGTTGCCGTGGGCGCCCAGCAGATCGCCATGGGCGATGCGGCGATCGTCGTTGCCGGCGGGCAGGAGAACATGAGCCTCGCGCCCCACGTTGCGCATCTACGCAACGGCCAGAAGATGGGCGCGGTCGAATTCATCGACTCCATGATCAAGGACGGTCTGTGGGAGGCCTTCAACGGCTATCACATGGGCACCACCGCGGAGAATGTCGCCAAGCAATGGCAGATCACCCGCGACGAGCAGGACAAATTCGCCACCACCTCGCAGAACAAGGCCGAGGCGGCGCAGAAGAGCGGCAAGTTCAAGGACGAGATCGCGCCGGTCACGGTGAAGACCCGCAAGGGCGACGTCGTGGTGAGCGAGGACGAATACATCCGCGAAGGCGCCAAGATCGAGGACGCCGCCAAGCTTCGCCCTGCCTTCGACAAGGAAGGCACGGTCACTGCGGGCAACGCCTCGGGGATCAATGACGGCGCGGCCGCGGTCGTGCTGATGACGGCCAAGGAAGCCCACAAGCGCAAGTTGAAGCCGCTCGCGAGACTGGCCTCCTGGGCCACGGTCGGCGTCGATCCTAAAATCATGGGCTCCGGTCCGATCCCGGCGGCGCGCAAAGCGATGGAGAAAGCCGGCTGGAAGGCGAGCGATCTCGACCTCATCGAGGCCAACGAGGCTTTCGCCGCCCAGGCGCTCGCGGTCAACAAGGACCTAGGCTGGGACACCGGCAAGGTGAACGTCAATGGCGGCGCCATCGCCATCGGTCATCCCATCGGCGCTTCCGGCGCCCGTATCCTGGTGACGCTTCTCCACGAGATGCAACGCGCTGACGCCAAGAAGGGTCTCGCCACGCTCTGTATCGGCGGTGGCATGGGCATCGCCATGTGCGTCGAGCGCGAGTAATTCGCTGTAAGTCTGGTGTTTGAAGTTTCGCGTGGGGCGGCCTCGGGGGCGCCCGCGCGAAGATTGTGATTGCGAAGAAGCGGGCGCCAACGATGCGCCAAGGGAGGAAGCGATGGGAAGGGTGGCTTTGGTCACGGGCGGAACGCGCGGCATCGGCGAGGCAATCTCGAAGGCGCTGAAGAAGGCGGGCTACAACGTCGCCGCCAACTATGCCGGCAATGACGACGCCGCGAAGGCATTCAAGAAGGAAACCAAGATCCCGGTCTTCAAGTGGGACGTCGGCGATTATCAGGCCTGCGAGCAGGGCATCATAGAGGTCGAGAACGAGGTGGGGCCGATCGAGGTGCTGGTGAACAACGCGGGCATCTCGCGCGACGCCATGCTCCAAAAGATGAGCCATGAGCAGTGGGAGCAGGTGATCCGCACCGACCTCGACTCGGTGTTCAACATGGCCCGTCCCATCATCAACGGGATGCGCGAGCGGGGCTTCGGCCGCATCGTCAACATCTCCTCGATCAACGGTCAGAAGGGACAGCTCGGCCTCGTCAATTACTGCTCGGCTAAGGCCGGCATGATCGGCTTCACCCGGGCTCTCGCGCTGGAGAGCGCGCGCAAGGGCATCACCGTGAACGCCATAGCGCCGGGCTATGTGGCGACCGACCTGCTGTCCGGCGTGTCCGAGGAGGTGATGAAATCGATCGTCGGGCAAATTCCCGTGGGCCGTCTCGGCGAGGCCGACGAGGTCGCGCGCTGCGTGGTGTTCCTCGCCGCTGACGAGGCCGGCTGGATTACCGGCTCGACGCTCACTATCAACGGGGGCCAGTACATGGATTGAGGCTCGGAGTTCTGCCGGAACGACGCCACAAAATTCCATCCCTCCCCCTGGTGGGGAGGGCCGGATTGAACCCGCGTGTCGATTACGAATTGACCGATCTCGGTCGATCGCTGTCGAAGCCGGTGAAGGCCCTCGACTTGTGGGCGCAAGAACACCTGACGGAAATCGCGGCAGCGAAACGCCGGTTCGACGCGCGTGCCATGTCTGATTAGGCACCCGACCCTAGAACCGGTCCTTGCGGCGCCTGATCTCGCCGAAAATCTCCGCCGGTTGCTGCCCCTCCATGCCGAGCCGCTTCTGGATGGCGGGACTGTCCGGACGCAGGAAGGGGTTGGTGGCGAGCTCCTGCGCGATCGTCGTCGGCAAAGTCGGCTCGCCCCGCGCCCTGAGCTCTTCCGCCTCCGCCGCGCGCGCCTTCAGCGCCTCGTTATCCGGCTCGATGGCCAGCGCGAAGCGGCAATTCGCGTTCGTGTATTCGTGGCCGCAATAGATGCGCGTGTCCGGCGGGAACTTCATCAGCTTCGACAGCGAACGCCACATCGTCTCGGCGTCGCCTTCCAGGAGCTTGCCGCAGCCGACCGAGAACAACGTATCGCCGACGAAGGCGATTCCCTCATCGGGGAGGAAGTAGGTCACATGACCGCGGGTGTGGCCGGGCGTCTCGATCACTTGCGCTCTGGTGCTGCCCAATTCGACATTGTCGCCTTCCTTCACCTCGACGTCGAGGCCGGGGATCGAGCCCGCTTCCTTCGCCGGGCCTACGACCGTGCAGCCGGTCTTGCGCTTGACGGCCTCGATACCGGCGGTGTGATCGCGATGGTGATGGGTGACGAGAATATGCGTAAGCACCCAGCCCTTCTCGTACAGAGCGGCGAGCAGCTCGTCAGCATCCGGCGCATCGATGGCGGCCGTGGCCTCCGTCTGCGCATCGTGGACGAGCACGCCGTAATTGTCGGCGCGCGTCGGAAACTGGTGAACCTCTAGCTTGCCCATGCCAAACTCTTTCGCCATTTCCTTGTCGGCCCGGAACCTAGCACCACACCGTGGCGGATTGGAACCCGGACCGAGCCGCAGGAACGCTCCCTAAACGCTCAAGCGTTACAATTCGGTCATGCATCTCGACGTCATCGACCTCAAGGACTTCTACGCCAGTCCGCTCGGGCTGATGGTTCGGCGTCTGCTCGGAGCGCGCATCAGGTCGCGCTGGAGCGATCTCAAAGGCTGCCGCGCCTTCGGGCTCGGCTTCGCCACGCCCTACCTCACCTCTTTCAGGAGCGAAGCCCAGCCCTTGGGCGCGCTGATGCCGTCGGGCCTGGGCGCTCTCCCCTGGCCGGGCAGTGACATGTCATCGAGCGTGCTGGTCGAGGAGACCGACCTGCCGCTCGCCGATGAAAGCGCCGACCGGATCCTGCTCGTGCATATGCTCGAATGGTCGGAGCGCTCGCGGTCCTTGCTTCGCGAGCTGTGGCGGGTGCTCGCCCCCAACGGTCGGATGCTTTTGATCGTGCCCAACCGTAGGGGCATGTGGGCGCGCGTCGACGCAACCCCCTTCGGCTACGGCATCCCGTTCACCCGCTCGCAGCTGACGAAGCTGTTGAAGGACGCGATGTTCTCGCCGGAGGACTGGCAATTCGCGCTCTACGTGCCACCATTCAACTGGCGCATCCTGCTAAGGTGGCCCTGGTTTTGGGAGCGGCTCGGCCTCGTGCTGTGGCCGGCCTTTCCCGGCGTCATCCTGGTCGAGGCGACGAAGCAAGTTTACGCGGCGATGCCTGTGCGGGAGACGGCGCAAAAGGCGCCCCGGCGCATCGTACCGGTCCCTGCCGGCGCCCCCGTGCCGCGAACCGCGCAAGAGCCGCACACAAGCCCAACACGCGGTTAAAACCGTCCGGCCCGATTGAGTACGGTTAGCCGGCGATTCTCTATATTCGCCACGAGGCGCCGGCATCTGCGGCCGTTCAACCTCTAAGGGACCGCATGAAACGGATTTCTGGCGGCCAATCCACCGAGGTGGGAGGTGCCGACCCTGCCCCCGAAGCTGCTTCTCGCGTGCCGGCGCCGCACTACGTCCTTCTCCACGTCGGCATTCCGGCCGAGGGCAAATTCGAGACCTGGCTGGGAGGGGTGGCTCGGCCAAAGGCAGAGCCTGGTGGGGTGAACTCTGACTGGCCCGCACCCGGCTTGCTTCGCAAGCCGACCCCCCACCAGGGGGAGGTATGTTGTTCTGAGACAGTCTTCGTCCTAACGCGACAAGAGGAACACTGCCTGCTCGCCGAATAGGTTTTGCGCGAAGAGTGGCATCGAGACGCCGAGCTTCCTGCCATAGGCGTTGAGCGCCACGGCGCGCTCTACCCTCGCGCCGGCGTCGCGGCAAAGCGCGAGAAAGTCCTTGATCGTGCAGAGATGGATGTTGGGCGTGTCGTACCAGCGATCCGGAAGATTATCGGTCTGAGGCATCTTGCCGCCGAACAGGAGATGCGTTCGCACGCGCCAGTGGCCGAAATTCGGGAAGGAGACCACCGCGCGCTTGCCAATGCGGAGCAATTGCTCAAGCACATGGCGCGGAGAGTAGGTCGCCTGGATGGTCTGCGACAGGATCGCGTAATCGAAGGCGAGATCCGGGTAGTGGACGAGGTCGGTGTCAGCATCACCTTGGATCACCGCGAGCCCCTGCGCCACGCAGGAATTCACCCCCGCCTGGCTAAGCTCGATGCCGCGCCCGTCGACGGCGCGCCGGTCGGCGAGAATGCGCAGCAGCGTGCCGTCGCCGCAGCCGATGTCGAGCACGCGGGAGCCCGGCGCGATCATCTCGGCGATCAGCAGCAGATCGACGCGCGCGGTGTCCGTCGGGCGCGAATTGTGCGGCGGCACAATCTCGTTCACTGAGCGCCTCCGCCATCGAAGGCCACGCCTCGGTGCCTTGCGGCAGAGTCGAGAAAGCCCCTGATCGTGGCGAACAGCTCAGGCTCGTGCAGCAGGAATGAATCGTGCCCGCCGTCGGTCTTGATCTCGACGAAGCTGACATTCGCGGCGACCGCGTTCAGCGCATGCACGATCTCCCGGCTCTCCTCGGTCGGGAACAGCCAGTCGCTGGTGAAACTGACGAGACAGAACCGCGTTCGCGTGCCGTGGAACGCGTTAGCGAGCACGCCGCCATGGTCGGCCGCGAGGTCGAAATAGTCCATGGCCCGCGTGATGTAGAGATAGGAGTTGGCGTCGAACCGGTCGACGAAGGTCATGCCCTGGTGGCGCAGATAGCTCTCCACCTGGAAATCGGCGTCGAAGCCGAAGGTGACCTTGTCGCGGTCCTGAAGATTGCGGCCGAACTTCCGGTGCAGAGCATCGTCCGACAGATAGGTGATGTGCGCGGCCATACGCGCCACCGCGAGCCCCTTGCGCGGGCTCCTACCTTCGTCGAGGTAACGGCCCTGGCACCAGTCGGGATCGGCCATTACAGCCTGGCGGCCGACCTCATGGAAGGCGATGTTCTGCGAGGAGTGCCGCGCGGCGCAGGCGATCGGGATCGCGGCGAACACGCGGTCTTTGTAGGTCGCGGCCCATTCCAGCGCCTGCATGCCGCCCATCGAGCCGCCGAGCACGCACAGCACCTGCTCGACGCCGAGATGATCGAGAAGCCGCGCCTGGGCGCGGACCATGTCGCGCACGGTGATGACGGGAAAATCGGGACCGTAGGCGCGCCCCGTCTCGGGGTTCAGCGAGCTCGGCCCAGTCGAGCCCATACAGCCGCCGATCACGTTCGGGCAGACCACGAAATAGCGGTCGGTATCGACCGGCTTGCCGGACCCGACCATGGTCTCCCACCAGCCCGGCTTGTCGGTGACGGGGTGAATATTGGCAACGTGCTGGTCGCCCGTCAGCGCGTGGCAGACAAGGACGAGGTTCGACTTGTCGGCGTTGAGCCTGCCGTAGGTCTGATAGGCGATGGAGAAGGGCGCGAGCTTGGCCCCGCAGTCGAGCGGCAGGGGCTCGGCTTCGGGAAAATGCACGATCTCGCTCTGGGGATTAGTGATCTGCGACAGCCGTTTCGCGTGGTCGGCGAAGCTCTCCGCGGCGGGGTTCTCGTTCATCGTGACGCTTGCCTACTCCAAACCGCTCCACATCATCATTCCGGCCCGAGCCACAATCCAGAGGCCACGGCCCCGGTGCTAGCTCCTGGATACCGGCTTTCGGCTGTATGAAACCAATGACGTACGGCAAAATCATACAATGCGCGGTTAGCTATGCCGTCAGGGTCTAAAGTCAATCTTTTCTTTGCCTTGGCCTCAAGAATGGCCCTATGAGAGGCCCTCCTGGACCCAAGCCTACACGGAGAGACTTAAGATGGCCGCGCCTCGCGGGCCTAAGCCGCGCCCCGGTATCCTCGACGTCGCGCCCTACGTGCCGGGCACGAACGCACTCCCCGGCGGCCTGCCCGTGGTGAAGCTGTCGTCCAACGAGACTCCCTTCGGCCCTTCGTCCCGCGCAATCGATGCCTTCCAGGCTGCCGCCTCCTCCCTGTACCGCTACCCCGACGGATCGGCGCGCGCGTTGCGCGAGGCGGTCGCCAAGCTCTCCGGGCTCGATCCTGCGCGCATCGTCTGCGGCGCGGGGTCCGATGAATTGCTAAACCTTCTCGCCCATGCCTATCTGGGCCCGGGCGACGAGGCGATCTACAGCGAGCACGGCTTCCTGGTCTACAAGATCGCCATCGCCGGGCGGGGCGCGAAGCCGATTGCCGCGCCCGAGACCGATCTCACCACCGATGTCGACGCCATCCTCGCCCGCGTCACGGCGGACACGCGCATGGTGTTCATCGCCAATCCCAATAACCCGACCGGCACCTATCTCAGCTTCGCCGAGGTGAAGCGGCTCCACGCCACCCTGCCCGAGCACGTAGTCCTCGTGCTCGATGCGGCCTACGCCGAATATGTGAGCGCCGACGACTACGAGGCCGGCATCGAGCTCGCGGCCACGACGCCGAACACGGTTATGACGCGCACCTTCTCCAAGATCTACGGCCTCGCCTCCCTTCGTCTCGGCTGGGCCTACTGCCCCGCGCCCATCGCCGATGCGCTGAACCGCATCAGGGGTCCGTTCAATGTCTCCGGCCCGGCGATTGCCGCGGGCGTTGCTTCGCTCGAGGACCAGGCTCAGGTGAAGCGCACGGCCGACCACAACGAGGTCTGGCGGAGGCGCATGGCCGAGGCTCTCGGCGAGATCGGCATCGGCGTGACGCCGAGTGTCGCGAATTTTCTGCTCCTGCATTTCGAGAACAGGCATGGGAAATCGGCGTACGAAGCCGACCGGTTCCTGCATGAGCGACGCATCATCCTGCGCCGTGTCGAGGAATACGGCTTCCCCGACGCACTGCGCATGACCATCGGCACCGAGGCCGAGAACCGCGCCGTGCTGGACGCGCTTCGCGCCTTCATAGCCACCAACGGTGTGTCCGCCGCATGACCAGGCCCCTGTTCGACAGGATCGCCATAATTGGACTCGGGCTGATCGGCTCTTCGATCGCGCGCGGCGTCAAGGCGCGCGGCCTCGCGCGGCAGGTCGCCGGCTACGATCTCTCGCCGGAGGTGAGGAAACGGGCGCGCGAACTCGGCTTTTGCGATGAGATCGCCGACACGCCGGAAGCGGTCGTGGCCGGGGCGAGCCTTGTGGTCGTCGCCGTGCCGGTGGGCGCCACCGCGTCGGCTGGCGAGGCGCTCGCGCCGCATCTCGCGGAAGATGCAATCGTGACCGACGTCGGCTCGGTTAAAGCCGCCGTAATCCGCCAGGTTCTGGACAAGCTGCCGCCCCGCGTGGCGTTTGTGCCCGGCCATCCGATCGCGGGCACCGAGCATTCCGGCCCCGACGCCGGCTTCGCCGAACTGTTCGAGGAGCGTTGGTGCATTCTCACGCCATGCGAGCGCAGCACCGATGCGGCCGTGAACAAGGTTACGGCGCTGTGGCGCGGGCTCGGCTCGGCAGTCGAGAACATGACGCCGGAGCACCACGACATCGTGCTGGCCATCACCAGCCATGTGCCGCATTTGATCGCCTACAACATCGTCGGCACCGCGGCCGACATGGAGCAGGTAACTCAATCCGAAGTGGTGAAGTTCTCCGCCGGCGGCTTCCGCGACTTCACCCGCATCGCCTCGTCGGACCCGGTGATGTGGCGCGACGTGTTCCTCAACAACAAGGAGGCGGTGCTCGAAATGCTCGGGCGCTTCTCGGAGGACCTCGCGGCGCTCCAGCGCATGATCCGCTGGGAAGACGGCAACGCCTTGCAGGAGCTGTTCACTCGCACCCGCGCCATCCGCCGCGGCATCATCGAGGCGCATCAGGATACCGACTTGGCAGATTTCGGCCGCCCGCACGGGCATGAGGATTAACGTCGTTGAGTGGGTGCCGGCGCGCGCGTCCACCCCTCGTCATGCCCGGGCGAAGACCCGGGCATCGAGGCGTCGAGGCGAACTCGACGCTTTCGGCCGGTCAGCCCGGCGATGACGATTTGTTGCTGATGCGACGAGTCACGGGGGGCGATGTCTGAGCTTTGGGTGTTCGGCTACGGCTCGCTGATGTGGCGGCCGGGCTTCGAGTTCATCGAGCAGGCGCCGGCCGCGCTGATCGGCGCGCATCGCTCGCTGTGCATCTACTCCTTTCATCATCGGGGCACGACGGAGAAACCGGGCCTGGTGCTCGGCCTCGACCAGGGAGGCGCGTGCCGCGGCGTCGTGTTCCGCGTGCCGCCCGCCAACAGCGAACTCACCCTCGCCTATCTTCGGGAGCGCGAGCAGGTCACCGATGTCTATGTTGAAGCCACGCGCCCGGTCAGCTTGCTCGACGGCTCCGGCCGGGAGCTCGAGGCGCTATGCTACATCACCGACCGTCGGCACCCGCAATACGCGGGCCGGCTCTCACTCGCCGAGCAGGCGCGCCTCGTCCGGGCGGCGGTCGGCCGCTCCGGCGCGAATACCGATTACGTGCTGAATACCGTGCGCCACCTCAAGGAAGCGGGCATCCACGACGTCGAGCTAATGGCGCTGGCGCAGCGCCTCGCCGATCCCGAGCGCTAGACCGCGGGCTAAGCCGTAGACGCCGATTCCTTGGCGAGTTCCGGCGCGCCGAAGAAATAGCCCTGTATACAAGCAGAAATGCACCGTTCGCCGGGACGCGCCCCGCGCTCGACAGGACATTGGTCAGTTCCTCGGTGAACCGGGTGCGGTTGAGCTGGCCCGTCAGCTCGTCATGGCTGGCGAGAAACAAGGCGCTCTTCTTTCTCGCGCCGGTCGTCGATGACGCGAAGCGTCCCTTGAGCGCGGACGGCGCGTCCATCCGCGTCGGTGAAGCAGACGCCGCTATCCTCGACCCAAAGCGCGGACCTTCCCCGGCGGCCGTCGGGCGAGAAACGGTAATGAAGGCTGTAGCGGAGCTCGACTTCCCGCGCCGCATGCGGGTCGCCGGTAATGCCGTCGTAGCGCGCGCCGGCATGCTCGCGATCCACGCGAAGGGCGACGGCTCTGCCTTTCGAGAGCGAGCCGATATCGTCAACGCCGAGCACGCTCGCGGCATTGGCCGCCCATTCCACCATGTCGCTCGCGTCCCACTGATAGGCGGTCCTCGCACTATCGAGGATGCGATCGAACTCGAAGCAACACTCCACGTTCCTGCTCATGGATCCGCCTTCAGACTCGCCTGCGCGCAGGCCGAAGCCCGTGACGCTTGGCGCGCCTTGCGGGGCTGCATTGCCGCTTACGGCAAGCTCGTTTGAAGCTGCACTCACCGACTGCCCCCTTCGATATGACCCATGGACCCAGCTCATGGGAGCCCTTTTCGGCGCTTATTGACCGGCCTACTAGGCGACCAGGCTTAAGAAAGGCGAAAGTCACCGCTCTTCTCTTAAGGGAGGACGGCTCAGAAAAGGCGGCAGTAAGGGTTAATAGCCTGGCTTTTAGGGGATTTGGTTGACAGAAGCTTGCCGTGCCCGCGCCAGCAACACGCGCGCCCAAAGAGTTACCGCCACGCCGATGCGTGGCGCGGCGTTATAGGGACCAAAGACCCGACCGCTTTGGGCCTAGTTTAGGCCTCTTCCTTGACGGTGATGACCTGCCGGCCGCGATAGCGGCCCGATTTGAGGTCGATGTGATGCGGCCGGCGAAGCTCGCCGGAGTCCTTGTCTTCGACGTAAGCGGGCGACTTCAGGGAGTCGTGACTCCGCCTGTTGCCCCGCTTCATGCGCGAGACTTTTCTTTTGGGAACGGCCATAGTCGTAAAACCTCTAGAGCAGCCGGCTACTGTGCCGCGCCTTTCGTGGCGCCCTTATAGGGGCAAAGCTTTCCCCTGGCCAGAGGCCGTCGACAGGCAATTTGTCCTTCATCAATGCTTCAGCACACAGCCGGTCCGCGGCTGCATGATCGGCATGCGGCGCTCGATCGCGCCGGCAACCAAAAGTATGCGGCGGCTGGGCGTTGCCGGATTGCGGAAGCGCGGATTGGGCAGCGCCGCGGCGAGCAGGACGGCCTCGCGCCGAGTGAGCTGGGAAGCGCTCTTGCCGAAATAATAGCGGCTCGCGGCCTCGGCGCCGTAGAGGCCGTGCCCCCATTCGGCGATGTTGAGATAGACCTCCATCATCCGCCGCTTCGGCCAGACGATGGACATCAGATAGGCGAGTGGCACTTCGACGATCTTCCGCACATAGCTGCGGCGATTCCACAGATAGAGGTTTTTCGCAGTCTGCATCGGGATGGTGCTGGCACCGCGGAAATCCGCCAAGCTGTCCGCCTCATCGACGGCCTCCTTCACGGCGCTCCAGTCGACACCCCAATGCGCACAGAAGCGGCCGTCCTCGCTCGATATGACCGCCACGGGGAGATTTGGGGAGATTTTGTCGATCGGCACCCATTGCCGCTTGAGCGTGACGCCCCTGAACTTGTCCAAGATCATCACGGTGGTGATCGGCGGATTCACGAAGCGGAACACGACGATCGAGAGAAGCAGCGCGCCCGCAAGACAAAGCAGAACGAGCGCCACGCGCCGGAGCCAAGGATTCCGCATGCGCCTTCTTGCCCGTCCCTTGGCGCGCTGTGGGCGCGAAACCACTTGAGTGACCATGGGCCGGGGTTGTACCTCCCGGTTGCCGCATCAAGCAACGGCGTATTAGGGTGCTGTTTCAGGCATAGATTTACGGCCAAAGACCGTCCCTTACGCCACTTTCCGCGAACATGGCCTTCCGCGCTGAGCTCGAACGTGTGGCTTGGGCCGTCGAGCAGCGTCTCGGCGAGTTGCTCGCCGTGCGCGATGCGAACCACGCCGAGGGCGGCGAGCTGGCCGAGGCCATGCGCTACGCGGCGCTGGGCGGCGGCAAGCGCTTGAGGCCGTTCCTGCTCATCAAATCTGCCGAGCTGTTCGGCGTTGACGAAGCGAGCGCGCTCGACGCCGCCTGCGCGCTCGAATGCGTCCATTGCTACTCGCTGGTGCATGACGATCTCCCCGCCATGGACGACGACGCAGTGAGACGCGGACGCCCGACACTGCATGTCGCCTTCGATGAGGCGACGGCGATCCTTGCCGGCGATGCGCTGCTCACCCTCGCCTTCGAGACTTTGAGCGCACCGGCCACGCACGAAGACGCCGCAATCCGCGCGGAGCTGGTCCTGCTGCTCGCCAAGGCGGCCGGCTGGCACGGCATGGCTCTCGGCCAGGCGTTCGATCTCAGCGCCGAGCATCGGAGCTTCAAGGCGGCGGAGATCGAGCGGATGCAGGTGCTCAAGACCGGGGCCCTGTTCCGTTTCGCCTGCGAGGCCGGCGCCGTGCTTGGCCGCGCCGATGAAGGCGAGCGCGAGGCCCTCAAGGCTTATGCGGGCGCGCTGGGCCAAGCCTTCCAGCTCTCCGACGACCTGCTCGACACCCAAGGCGATGCCAATGCCGTCGGCAAGGCGGTCGCCAAGGATGCCGGCCGGGGCAAGGCTACGCTGGTCGGCGTGCTGGGCGTCGAGGGCGCCAAGGCACGGCTGAACGCGCTCATCGCCGAGGCCTCTAGCGCACTCGCGCCGTTCGGCGAGCACGCCGCCACGCTGGCCGAAGCCGCCTGTTTCATGGCCGAACGTCGCGCTTGAGCAGTGGGGCGAATCCGGATCGAATGGCGCATGGTCACGGCGCCGCTTCACAAGCATCGACGCGCGGCATCGCGCGTGTCGCGCTTCCTTCAAGCGCGCTGGCGGCTGCTGTTCTCCACGCTGGTCTGCATCCTGCTCGTTATCGTCCTGCCCGAGGGCTACCGGCTCAGTAGCCGGCTGCTGATGGGTTGGGACGCGGGCGTCGCGCTTTATCTGAGTCTGGTGATGTGGATGATAGCGCGCGCGAGCCCAGATCGCATGCGGCGGGAATCGGCGCTTCAGGACGATGGCCGCATCACCATCCCGATCCTCACGGTGATCGCCGCACTCGCAAGTCTGGGTGCCATCGTCTTCTGGCTGCGCACCTCCTCAGGCGGTGAGGACGATGAGCCGAGCATTCTCGCGCTCCTGTTCCTGACCACGCTGCTCTCCTGGGTTTTCGTGCATATGATGTTCGCGCTGCACTACGCACACGAATATTACGGGGAACATCGCGGCTCGGGCGGCGGCCTGCGCTTTCCCGGAAATGCGAAGCCCGACTATTGGGACTTCATCTATTTCGCCTTCACCATCGGCACGTCCACAGCGGTGTCGGACGTGGCGGTGACTTCGCGCACGATCCGCAACACCGTCACGGCGCACAGCATGGTGGCGTTCGTATTCAACGTAACGACGATCGCGCTCACCGTGAGCATCGCCGGCGACGCCATCTCGGCGAATTGAAACCGCCCTACTCAGCGGCGGTGCGGCCGAGCGCGCCCTGCCCGTAGCGCTGCTCGATATAGTCGAGCACCATCTGCTTGAATTCCGCGGACGCGCCAGGACCCCGCAGCGTCGTGACCTTCTTGCCGTCGACGAACACGGGCGCTGCCGGCACCTCGCCGGTCCCCGGCAATGAAATGCCGATATCGGCATGCTTGGATTCGCCCGGCCCATTGACGATGCAACCCATCACCGCGACGTTGAGCGTCTCGACGCCGGGATAGCGGCGCTTCCATTCCGGCATCTCCATGCGGATGAAGTCCTGGATGTCGCGGGCCAGTTCCTGGAAGGTCGTAGAGGTGGTTCGCCCGCAGCCCGGACAGGCGGCGACGAGCGGCACGAAACTCCGGAAACCCATGCTCTGGAGCAATTCCTGTGCGACCTTCACCTCGAGCGCGCGGTCGCCGCCCGGCTCCGGCGTAAGCGAGATGCGGATCGTATCCCCGATGCCCTGTTGGAGCAGCACCGCGAGCGCCGCCGATGAGGCGACGATCCCCTTGGAACCCATGCCGGCCTCGGTGAGCCCGAGATGCAGCGCGAGGTTCGAGCGGTTAGCGAGCAGGGCATAGACGGCGATCAGATCTTGCACCGCGGATACCTTGGCCGAGATCACAATTTGGTCGGCGCCCATGCCAAGCTCCATGGCGCGCTCCGCGCTCAGCAACGCGGATTGCACGATCGCTTCATGCATTACCGCGCGCGCATCCTTGGGCTCGGCCTCGCGGGCATTCACGTCCATGAGCCGCGTCAGCAGATCCTGATCGAGGCTTCCCCAGTTGACGCCGATGCGCACGGACTTGCCGTGCTTCAGTGCAATGTCGATGATCTGCGAGAACTGCCTGTCCCGCTTGTCCTTGAAGCCAACATTGCCGGGGTTGATGCGGTATTTGGCAAGCGCCGCGGCGCAGGCCGGATGCTCGGCGAGCAGGGTGTGCCCGTTATAGTGGAAGTCGCCGATCAGCGGCGCCTCGACGCCGAGACCATCGAGCCGCTCGCGGATGAGCGGCACGGCGGCGGCAGCCTCGGCCCGGTCCACGGTGATGCGCACGAGCTCGGACCCGGCGCGGGCGAGCGCCGCGACCTGCGTGACCGTCGCCTCTACGTCGGCCGTATCGGTGTTGGTCATCGACTGCACGACGATGGGGGCATCGCCCCCTATGGTGACGCCGCCAATTCTGACCGGAATAGAGCGCCTGCGCGCTGAAATCTCCATAGGCCCAAGGATACATCACATTTATGAGGCCCGCGCTACCGCCCGGCCTCGGGCCGTGATGCCGCGCTAGCCTGGGCTTTCCTGAGGTTCAGGACGAGATCGGAGAGCAGCGCCGCGACCGAAATTCCCGCCGCGGCCAGAAGCGCGGTGGCAGGGTCTGGTACCCGGTCCGGAGTGAGGCCTTGTGCCGCCTCCAACAGCACGGCGACCTGAATCAAGGCCGCGGCCACGGCCAGCGGACGATTCCAGAGGAGGCACAGCAGGATGGTGAGCGAGAAATAGGCGATGAAATGCTCCAACAGCCAATGAAGACCGAGACGCAGCTGCCAGCCAGCCGGCAGGAAGGTGGCCACCACGATCGCTGCGAGCAGCACCGTCGCCGCCAACCGCAGCCATCTCGAATTGCCGTAAATCGCCATCTGATCGTCTTATGACGGGGCTATCGCCAGCCGCGCTTCAAGACGAGAGCGCAGCCGTCAACGTCCCGATATTGTGGCGGAACATGTCGAGATAGGTCGGCGCAGGACCGTCGGCATCCGACAACGCATCCGAATAGAGCACACCGCCGATCCTGGCTTCCGTCTCCGAGGCGATCTGATCGAGCAGCCGACGATCGGTGACGTTCTCGATGAAGACGGCAGGGATGTGCTCAGTCCTTATCTGGAGAATGATCTTGGCCACGTCATGGGCGGACGCCTCGCTCTCGGTGTTGACGCCTTCCGGGGCTATGATCTCGAGTCCATACGCGTCGCCAAAATAGCCGAAGGCATCGTGGGAAGTGATGATGCGGCGACGCGCGGGCGGCAGCTTGGCGATCGCCGCTTTAACGGCGTCTTCCTCCTTCTCAATGGCGTCGAGATATTTCGCGGCGTTGGCCTCATAGACGGACTTGCCGTCGGGGTCGGCAGCGATCAACCCATCGCGAATATTCGCAACGTAAATCTTGCCGTTGGCAAGACTCTGCCACGCATGCGGATCGGCGACCGCGCTCTCCGATTGTTCATAATTCTCATGTTTGGCATGTTCGTCATGGTTGCCCTCTGCGGCGCCGTGGTTATGGCCCCCCTCTTCGGCCATGGTGAGCGGTTCGACGCCTTTGCTCGCTACTACGGTCCGGCCCTGGAAGCCGGAGGACTTCTCGAGCCGGTCCATCCAGCCTTCGAAGCCGAGTCCATTGACGAAAAAGACGTCCGCCTTCGCTAGCATCGCCGCGTCGGCCGGCGTCGGGCTGAAGACATGTGCATCGCCGTTTGGCCCGACGAGAGTCGTGACCTCGACCCGGTCGCCGCCGACCTGGCGCACCATGTCGCCGATGATGCTGAACGAGGCGACGGTCTCGATCTTGTCCGCTGCATTTCCGGCGTACCCGAGCAACAGCAGGAGCGCCGCCAAGATCGAACGAACCGTATGATGTGCCATGACTGGAACTCCCTGGGTAAGGGTCAGGCTTCGAGATGCTTGCGGGGCAACAGCCCCCAAAGAAGGCCGCCCTTGGTGCCGGCGAGCATCGAGACTAGGTAGAACACGCCGCATAAGAGAATGATCGCAGGGCCGGTGGGGAGGCTCGCATGGAACGAGAGCAAAAGCCCGGCGACGCTGGCGGCGAAGGCGCACGCCACCGCGACCAGGATCATCCCGGAGACGTCCTCGGCCCAGAATCGTGCGGCGACCGCCGGCAGGAGCATGATGCCGACCGCCATGAGTGTGCCGAGCGCCTGAAAGCCGGCGACCAGATTGAGCACCACCAGAACCAGAAAGGTGAGATGGGTCGGTGAACTCAGGCTGCTGACCGAGCGCAGGAATTGCGGATCGAAACATTCGAGCACGAGCGGCCGGTAGATGGTCGCGAGCGCGCCGAGCGACACCGTGGCCATCGCGGCGAGCAGGACAAGAGCCGCGTCGTCGAGCGCGAGCACCGTGCCGAACAGAACGTGAAGCAGATCGACGTTGCTCCCCCTGACCGAGACGATCAGAACGCCGAGCGCGAGCGATACGAGATAGAAGCCGGCAAGACTCGCATCTTCGCGCAGCACCGTGGAGCGCGCCACGAGCCCGGCGGCCAGGGCTACCGCAAGACCAGCGGCGAACCCGCCGAGGCTCATGGCGGTGAGCGACAGTCCGGCAAGCAGATACGCGATCGCGGCGCCGGGCAGAATTGCATGACCCATCACGTCGCCCATGAGGCTCATGCGCCGGAGCACGAGGAACACGCCGACGGGTGGCGCCGCCAGCGATATGGCCAGGCATCCCACGAGCGCGCGACGCATGAAGGCAAAGTCGGCAAAGGGGGAGAGAAGCTGGTCGATCATGCCGGCTGCCGCTCTCTGGCGTCTTCGCCGCGCGCGCAAATCCCGGCGTTCTCGTCGAACGCTTCGAAAAGCTGGCGCGATCGGCTGAGATTCTGAGGCGTCAGCACCGCGCGGGTCGGTCCCCAGGCTACGGCTTCGCGGGCCAGGAGCAGCGTCGCCGGAAAATGCGCGCGCACCTGCTCGATGTCGTGAAGTGCCGCGAGCACGGTGCGGCCCTCCCCGTGCCAGCGCAGGATAAGCGCGAGTAGATCGGCGACGGTCTTGATGTCGACGGCCCGGAACGGTTCGTCGAGCAGGATGAGCGAGGCATCCTGGAGCAGCAACCGCGCAAACACGGTGCGCTGGAACTGTCCTCCCGACAGCGTCCCGACAGCGCGGCCGGCAAGTTCGACCAGCCCAACCGTCGCCAGCGCGCCGAGAACCGCCCGCTTCCCAGCCGGACCGACTCCGCGCCAGGCACCGATCTCACGCCACAGGCCCATGGCCACGCAATCGAACACCGAGATCGGGAACGAGCGGTCTATCTGGACGAACTGAGGCAGATAGGCGATGTCCCGCTTGCCGAGTCCATGAAACGACAGTCTGCCGCCGAGGGGCGTAAGTTCACCGACGAAACCCTTAAGCAGGGTCGATTTGCCGGCGCCATTGGGACCCACGACGGCAAGGAGTTCGCCGCGCCGGATTTTGCCGGTGACATGATGGACCGCGGGGTGCCGGTCGTAGCCGAGCGTCAAATCATCAAGGGTTATTGCGGGCTCGGGCGGAGGCGGCATGTTACGCCAACGCCCACAGGACAGCCGCCCAGAGCAAGGC
>JBOHJE010000043.1:0-6374 GCA_050728375.1 Methyloceanibacter sp. | reverse complement strand
TGGCGCCGGCGACCTCGACGGCGCAGGTCTCACCCTGCACCCGCACCGGCCAGACCAGCACATGACAAGGAAAGCGGTCCGCGAGCCTGTGGAGGATGTCGCGGATCACGGCGCCGGTCGGCGAGGTCGCCACGCCGACGATGCGCGGCAGGAACGGCAGTGCCTTCTTCCGCGCCTCGTTAAACAGGCCTTCGGCGCCGAGCAGCTTCTTGCGCTGCTCGAGCAGCGCCATCAGCGCACCGATTCCGGCCGGCTCGATGTCGTCGATGACGATCTGGTATTTGGAGCGGTCGGGATAGGTGGTGATGCGGCCCCGCGCCACCACTTCCAGCCCCTCCTCGGGCTTGAACTTAAGTCGGGCGAAGGCGCTGCGCCAGACCACGGCCTCGATGCAGGCCTTCTCGTCCTTCAGCGTGAAGTAGCAATGGCCGGAATTATGCGGGCCCCGATAGCCCGAGATCTCGCCGCGCAGCTTGACGAGACCATAGGCGTCCTCGACCGTCCGCTTGAGCGCGAAGGCAAACTCGGAGACTGTGTACTCGACGAGATTCGTCGGTTGCGCTGCGGCCTGTATGCGGTCGGCCATAGGTTCAGATCAACTTTCTCCACTGTTTCACTCCGTGCTAGAGCGAAACGCAATTCTAATCGTCATGTCCGGGCGACGTTCCGGGCATCCACGAATTTTTCGGCTGCCCAAGCCCCGCCATGACCGGGATCGAATGGCAACGAAAAACCATCCAACGAACCGAGCCCCCGGCATCATGCAATACAAGCTCCCCGTATGTGCCACAAGCAGGTGTCCGGCCACATGAAGGTCCTGTTGATCGGGGGCGGCGGCCGCGAGCATGCGCTCGCCTGGAAGCTCCGTAAGAGCCCGTTGCTCGACAAGCTCTACTGCGCGCCGGGCAACGCCGGCATTGCCGAAATCGCCGACTGCGTGGCGCTCGACGCCGCCTACCACGCCGACGTGGCGCGGTTCTGTAAGGCATACGGCATCGGCCTCGTGGTGATCGGGCCAGAGGCGCCGCTCGTGGCCGGGCTCGCCGACGATCTCGGGGCCGAAGGCATCAAGGTGTTCGGCCCGTCCAAGGCGGCTTCGCGGCTCGAAGGGTCCAAGGGCTTCACCAAGGACCTGTGCGCCGAATACGGCATTCCGACCGCGGCCTATGGGCGCTTTGCCGACGCCGAACAGGCCAAGGCTTATGTGGCGGGGCAGGCTACGCCGCTCGTCATCAAGGCGGACGGGCTCGCCGCGGGCAAAGGCGTCGTTATCGCCGACAGCCATGTCGAGGCTTACAACGCGATCATCGCCTGCTTCTCGGGCGCCTTCGGCGACGCGGGCGCGTCGGTGGTGATCGAGGAGTTCCTCGACGGCGAGGAGGCGATCTTCTTCGCGCTGGTCGACGGCGCGACCGCCCTGCCCCTCGCCACGGCGCAGGACCACAAGCGCGCCTTCGACGGCGACCAGGGCCCGAATACCGGTGGCATGGGCGCCTGTTCGCCGGCGCAGATCATGACCGAGGCGCTTTCGCAAAAAGTGATGGAGGAGATCGTCAAGCCGACGGTCGCGGCTATGGCGGCCCGCGAAGCACCGTTCAAGGGTGTGCTCTATGCGGGCCTCATGATCAAGGACGGCGCGCCTAAGCTCATCGAATATAATGTGCGCTTCGGCGACCCCGAGGCGCAGGTCCTGATGCTACGGCTCAAGTCCGATCTGCTGCCGGCGCTGATCGCCACAGCCGAGGGCCGCTTGAGCAGCGCGACGCTCGACTGGCATGACGAGCCGGCGCTGTGCGTGGTCATGGCGGCCAAGGGCTATCCCGGCGACTACCAGAAGGGCACCGAGATCAAGGGGCTCGACGAGGCCGGCGGGGCTGAGGTCGAGATTTTTCACGCCGGCACGAGCCGGGACGGCGAGCGGATCTTGGCCTCAGGCGGCCGTGTGCTCGGCGTCACCGCCAGAGGCAAGGACATCGCCGAGGCGCAGGCGCGCGCCTATGCGGCGATCGATAAGATCGACTGGCCGGGAGGCTTCTGCCGGCGCGACATCGGTTGGCGCGCCGTCGCACGCGACGAGGCAGCGAGCTAAGCGCCTCTCCGATGTGATGCCCGCGAAGGTAGGCATCCAATAACCACTGGCTGTCATTATCGAGCGACCAGTGGGTACTGGATCGCCGGGTCGGGCCCGGCATGACAAGAGGCCGTCACCCGCTTCTCTCCAGTACGACGCCGAAGCGATGGCGGCGCAGGATTTCGCCGCGGTCCTTGAGTGCGAGCTCCAAGACGAGAACGGCGGGGTCGTCGCCCTCCGGCAAGAACAGCCAGGCGGTCGCGTGCGCCACAGGCCCGACGATGGCAACGACATCGCGCGCCTCATGAGGCCCGAGCACCAGATCGAGCGCGATCGTCTTAGTGGCGCGGTCGCTTGCCGGATCGGCCCAGGACGGGAAGGTGCCCTCCCGGGTCGTGATCTGCCTGACCGGCGCCAAGAGCCGCGCGCCGCGGGGACGCAGCCGGGTGAGCGAAACGCCGACAAGGCCATTCGGCGAGCGGTTGGTCACGGTGAGGCTTAGCTGATACCAGCCTCCCTGAGTTTGCGGAGGCGCCCGGCAATGACCGGCGGCGCCGCCTCTGCCCGGGCCGGCCGCAAGGCGAGCCAAAGCGCGCCGGCCGCCGCGAGCAGGAGCCCGGCCACGATCCCGAGCTCGATTCCGGGCGCGTCCATGAATGGGCGCATGATCGCCCAAGGATCGCCTTAAGCCAGCTTTTTTATTGCCGGACCGTTGTGGCTTCATCTTCGCATTACTATTTCCCGAGTAAGTTGAGAGAACTTGGCGGAGACTGGGATGACGAACTTTTTGCCCTCGAAAAAGACCGTGTCGGTCGTCGTCGCGATGGGCGCCATCATTCTCTATATCTGGCTGCTTACCTGGGCTGGCCCGGTCCGCGCCGGGCCCGGCTTCGGCGCCGTCGTCCTTGCGCCAACGACCCAAGCAGAGCCCGCCCAGATCTTCAGGCGCGGCCGCCCGCCGGTCTATCCTTACGCCTATCGCCGGGGTCCCAACGGTTGGAGCTATTATTTCGGCTTCGTGCCCTACGAGAAGGGCGATTACGAGACCCAGGCGCTCCAGCGCGTCTATCCCGAGGCCAACTATCCGCCGAGCATGCGCTACTGGACGCCCAAGTCCCAGTAGCAAGTCCACGTAGGCGGTCCCGGCCTCCTTTTTCAGATATCAATGAGCCGTCGGCTATGGGTGCCTCCTTTTCTAGGGCTGCGGAACCGCATGCTTCGTCTCTACGCACGCGTCTTGAGGCTGCTCGGGCCGCAAATGCGGCTCGGCTGGTTGCTGGCCATCGCCAACGTGGCGCTCGCCGCCGCCCAGGTCGCCGAGTTGGTCCTGTTCGGCCGCATCATCGATGCGCTGGCCGGCACCCAAGGCGCCAGCGGCACCACGAGCGCGCTCGACGCGGCGACTGAGGCGAAGGTCACCGCCGCGCTCAACGAGGTGATGAAGGGGCGCACCACCTTCGTCATCGCCCACCGGCTGGCGACCGTGCGCAACGCCACGCGCATCCTGGTGTTGGAGGAGGGCCGGATCGTGGAGAGCGGCTCGTTCGACGAGTTGATGGTGGGGCGGCGCCTTCACGCTGCCATTCCTCAAGCTCCGAACGCGATCGGCGCCGTGAACTCAGAGAGCGCAATGGTCTGCCCTCTTTCCCCTTGTGGGAGAATAATGGCCGCCTGGGAAATTAAGTCATACTTGTTAATCAATGCCCTGCTGGGTAGACCGCGTACGAGGTAGGCTGCAGCGAGCAAATAGGTAGCAAATGGTCTTGGCAAATTGACGACTCGACCGGAAGGCTGATTTGACCTCGTGCTCTCTCGGGGAAGTCTCGGAGAGGCCTTTTCTAGATCCGCCAGGCGGTGGACGATTTTAAAACTGGACGGTTCGGCACGAGAGGGGTCGGCTTTAGCGGCAAAGCAGAATTGCCGATTGCCAAATGCCTATTGCCTCTTTGCGAATCCGGGATAGGGCGCGAACGGTAGGGTGCGCTATGGAGGGCGCCTCAGAGGCTAATCAGGAGGGAGAAGTTCCCCGGTGAACTGAACTGCTAACGCGCGAACAGCACCATCTGACGTCGCATCAACACCGTCTCCGGCGATTGTGTAACTGAGCCTGCCATCAGCTTTTCCAAACAGGCGCTTGAGAGCGCACCGGGATGAGCAGACGAGTCCGCCTTTGCGCGCGGGTTCGATCGTGACAAGAATCAGTGGGTGCCGAGTAAGAAGCAGCCAAGCTAAGCGAAATTGGAATGGGCTAGACCCATCTAACTTCGCCTAGCCCGCGCACCAATCGCAGGCCCCAAAGCATGGGCCCATAACACTCGGAGTTCCTCGGACTCTAGGATCACCAGGCATGTGGCGTTCCAAAGGGGCCAGCACTAGGCCGGCCCCTTTGCATGTTAGATTTCCTAAAGTTTTAGGGCTGCGGTTTCTCAGGAGTCATGCCACCACCGCCGCTCTCGGCCGGCTTGCTGGGCTTCTCCTGAACCCATCCCTTCTTACAACCTTCCTTGAACTCGTCTTGGGTGGCCTTTCCATCCTTGTTGGTGTCGACCATTTCAAAGTTGACGATAAAAGGCGCCGCCTTATCGGCCATAAGGGCATCGCCTTCTCTTTCAGTGATTTCCCAAACGGCAGTGCACTTGGCATCGTCTAAGACTGGACCGGGCCTACCTGAAGGTGGTCCACCTTCAGGTTTTTCGGGGACGGGAGCTCCGCCACCAGCCAGAGCGTAACCGCCGCCGGCCAGAAGCGCCAAGGTTGCAAGCGCGATCAGTTTCATTGGAGACGTTTCCTCGCTTTTGGTTATCGCCAGCCATTGGTAGGAATTGGCTACGGGCTGGCCAACTATAACGTTTGAGCAATCAAAAAGTTTGGCAGTGAGATAGGGCCCCTAGACCGACCCGTCGCATCTCCGGACCTGAAAGATCGCGGGCGACGGCAGATGTCGCTCGCTCGGTAGAATTCGCTGTGGATTCAAAAGTGGGATAGATGCCCGCCCAGCCTCCCATGTCCGCTTAGGGTCAGAAGCTGAAATTCGCAGAACCAATTGAGTAAGTTAACCGGAGTGCCTATCTGGAAGTCTGAGTGTGACTAGTTCACCCCGAAAAACCGACACGTTCCGATGGCGGTTAGCCATCGGAGCCATGCTCATCGCGGGCGGCTACAGTGCATGGCTGATCATTCCCCTCGTGGTGGGCTCCGACCTACCCCCAAGTATCAAATCAGCGCTGACAGCCATACTCGGTGCCACACCGCTGCTCACCAAGCTCTTGGCGATCGCACTCCTTGGGCGACCAACGATCGATTTCCTAAAGAGACATTGGTTTAAACTGTTCCGCAACGATTCAGGCGCTGCTGATTAACGGCTGAATGTCCGCCTTTAGCCAAAAACTGACCGTGAGGCGGCCGCATCGGGTTGGTCCCTAAGTGCAAAAAACAAACATAATTCGCCTTTGATACGCGGTGCGTCCGCCAGTTGTTAAGGAAGCGTGCTCCCCGAGAGAAGCGACTACGCTGACCGGCAGTTCAAACACAAAATGCACGACGCCGGATGACAGCGAATTGCCGTGAACAGATATACAAAGGCTTTGGGTCCCATCTGATCGAGCGCGCCTTCGGCGCTCAGCTCGGCCGCGCACAACTCGTGTTGAATCCGCCAGGGCTTTCCTGCACACTTGAAATCACGCTCTAGTGATGTCCGCTTCTCTAATCGGCCGTTTGGGGTCAAGCGCTTTCAGACCGTCCACCACTACAGTTGTCGATGTCGCCCGCGGGCTCGCTCTTCTCTTCGGAATTGGCACAAGGCCCCTCCATCATGGGATTCGAAGACGAGGTATAACAATCTTTAGGACGGCCTTGCCGTCAGACTGACGGCAGGTCCAAGCGGACATCCGCGGCCCGATCTAGCTCACTTCGCTTTTGTAGCCGGGATAAGGGCGCTCGGCCAGGAGCTTAGCGAGATGAACGGCGTTGCTCGTGAGCATGTCGGTCGCCACAATGACCTCCTTCGGCGTCTCCTTGAGGTCCTTGTAGTCTGTGCGCTGCATCGCCCGCCCGACCCAGTAGCTCACAGCATTGGCGGGGATGGTAAAGCCGACATCGGCGAGCGCCTGATAAAGCTCTGCCGTAACGTGGTGCGCGCCGTCCTCGTTGCCGACCACCGCGACACAAGCCACTCGCCCATAGGAGACCATCCGCCCCTCATCGTCCGTCTCGCTTAAAAAAGCATCCATCCGTTCAAGCACGCGCTTACACACGCTTGACGGCTGGCCAAGCCAAATCGGCGTGCCAAGAAGAAAGATTTGCG
>JBOHJE010000042.1:0-2136 GCA_050728375.1 Methyloceanibacter sp. | reverse complement strand
CCCCCCCGGGGTCTTCTCTCGGACCGGGCCACTTCATCAGAGGCCGCAAAACGGGCCGGCATTAGCCGGCCCTTTTGTTTTGCCGCACCAGCCTTTCAAGCCCGGCAGGAGTCACATCCGCTCGTATTGGGCGACGCCGAGGATCGGCCCCGCATTCTCCATCTGTAGCAGCGCCACCAGGCAGTCGCCCCCCATCGTCTTCAAATCCTTGAGCGGCAGCTTGAGGGACATCGCCTCGCCCTTCCACATGCCGATTGGCGTGAGCTCACGCACCGGGTGGAAATAGCTAAGCTCCTTCCCGCGATTTTCGCCGCGGGTGATGGACACCGTCTCTTCGTGCTTGGCGATGGCGAGCCAGACAGTCGCCTCGCGCTTGTCCGAGCCCTCGGACGTCGCGCCGATATCGATGACAAGCGTATCGCCGTCGGCGTGCATGGAAACCGGCACCTTTACTTGGGCAAGCCGCTCGCCCGTGTTCCGCAAGGCCATTTCGATGGCGGCCTCATTGCTGCCGTTCACATGGTCCACGCCGTCGACCACGATCTGCGGCGTGTACACCTTGCCGTCGCCGCGCACTCGCGCATATTCGCGCTGCCGCTTGCTGTTCTCCGGGCTGCTCAGTGTGTCGTGCCAGCCGAGATAATTCCAGTAGTCGACGGAATAGGAGAGTGCGATTACGCCCGGTTTCTTGCCGTAGCCGGCGAGCAGCTTGTCGGCCGGCGGACACGAAGAGCAGCCCTGGCTGGTGAACAGTTCGAGCACCGCGTTGGCGGGCCCTGTGTGCTTCGGAGGTTCGGCTTGCCCGGGCGCAGCAATGCCCAGCACCGCGAGCGTCGCGGCCGCACCGAAGCTCAGGAAACGGGCAGGCCTCATAGCCTCAGCATGCCGGATGCAGAGTGAAATTTCCGGCAAAAAAGCGCGCAACGGGGGTCACAATGCGGTGACTTAGGCGGCCTCGCGCGCCAGAGCGCGCAGCACGTAGTGCAGGATTCCGCCGTTGCGGAAGTAGTCGAGCTCATCAAACGTATCGATGCGCACCAGGAGCGGGACCGCCCGCGTCTCGCCGCTCGGGTAGGTGACATCCGCCTCGATCCATTGCTGCGGCTTGATATCGCCAAGCCCGCGCAAGGAGACGGTTTCGACGCCCTTGAGCCCAAGCATGGCCCAGGACATGCCCTCCGCGAAAACCAAAGGCAGCACGCCCATGCCGATCAGGTTAGAACGGTGGATGCGCTCGAAGCTCTGGGTCACCACGGCGCGGACGCCGAGCAGCCGCGTGCCCTTGGCCGCCCAGTCGCGCGACGACCCCGTGCCGTACTCCTTGCCCGCGAAGACGACGAGCGGCACGCCCTCACCCGCGTAGCGCATGGCCGCATCGTAGATCGCCAGGCGCTCACCGGACGGGTAATGCACGGTCACGCCGCCTTCGACCCCGCGCACCATCTGGTTCCTGATGCGCGTATTGGCGAAGGTGCCGCGCATCATTACCTCGTGATTGCCCCGCCGCGAGCCGTAGGAGTTGAAGTCATGCACGGCGACGCCATGCTCGGTGAGGTAATGGCCGGCCGGGCTGTCGCGCCGTATCGAGCCTGCCGGCGAGATGTGGTCGGTGGTGATAGAATCGAGGAACAGGCCGAGAATGCGTGCGCCCTCGATATCGTGGACCGGCGCCGGCGTCTCCGACATCTCGGTGAAGTAAGGCGGGTTCTGCACATAGGTGGAGCGGCCGTCCCAGCCATATGTAAGCCCGCCCTTCACCTCGATCTCGCGCCATTCGGGATCGCCGCGGAACACGTCTCCGTAGCGCTTGCGAAACATCGACCTCTTCACCGCCTTGCGCACGAGCTTCGCGATCTGCTTCGACGACGGCCAGATGTCCTTGAGAAAGACTGGTTGCCCTTCCGCATCGACGCCGAGCGGCTCGGTTGACAGGTCAATCGTCACGGAGCCGGCCAGTGCGTAAGCCACCACAAGCGGCGGCGAGGCGAGATAGTTGGCGCGCACGTCGTGGTTCACGCGCCCCTCAAAATTGCGGTTGCCAGACAGCACCGACGCCACGGCGAGCCCGTGCTCGTGAATGGTGTGTGAGATCTCCTCGGGCAGCGGCCCCGAATTGCCGATGCAGGTCGTGCAGCC
>JBOHJE010000041.1:0-12568 GCA_050728375.1 Methyloceanibacter sp. | reverse complement strand
CGGTCCGAAGTCACGCCACAAGCAGACATCGTAACCTATGCCCCGGCCAGAGACAGGTTCGCCGGTGACGGCTTCCACCGCCAATACTTTGCTATTTTTCAATCGCTTGGTGGAGCCATGCTTTTGCGGTTTTCAGCACAAGGCCTATTCGCCACGTTATTTGCAGACCGATTGCAAACGCGACCCTCCTAAATCGATCTCCTCAACCGCAGAATCGATTTTCCTGACGCGCCCCACTTCACTGCAACGGCCTAACGAGACGAAGCCCGGCAGCAGCGGGAACCGGGCTTCGCTTAGTCCTCTCAGGCGAGGCATTGCAGGGTTGCGAATTGCTGTGGAGGTAGCCGCGCCAGATTGCCAACGGGCTAGGCTCTAGTTCCCACTCGGTCTCATCGCGTCGGGCGCGGCGGCGGCGGCGTTTCACAAAACAGCCTGTAGGGAAAGGGGCTATGTTATCCCCATAAAGAGGCCCTTGTTGGTTGCAACTCTGATCGTCACTTTCGCCACGCCGGCACTCGCCGCAGACTACTAGGTCGCTTTGAGGCTCGGAAGCGGCTCGGCCAAGTGTGAGATGATGACCCACGGAGCCCGACACAAAAACACACAAGATTACGATGGGCAAGTACTGCTCGGAAGCCGAAGCCAAAAAGGCCGTGGCCGCCATGAGCGAGTGCAAATAGTTTTTTTCTGAGCGAGTTTCCTAGGGCGTCGTCTTCGGTCGGCACCCTTACTACTTAGGCAATTGCGCTACCCTGGGGTGGCGGTTGGACCTAGAAAGGACTCGGCAACCATATTTGGATAAGGCGGCTAGCTAGGCCCTCCGTCAGTAACTCAAGTTTCAGCTTTGGGAGTCGAGATTCGCTGACAATGAGTCGGAGTCAACATACGATGGTCCTTGCAGCTATCTTGCTCGCGGTTGTCATCGCGACCGCAGCCAGGCCCCAGAATCCGACCACTGCTGCCTCACAAGTTGAAGTGTGGATGGATCCCCCTGCTCGCGAAGTGTTGCTCGCTAGCCGTTCAAACGTAACGAGCAGAGCAAAGGCACCTTTGCAACGGGCCTCGCCGTTTCAGGGAGCTGTTTGGGGGCAAAATCCGGCCTACGACCTCACACGCACCAGCCAAGCCTCCATCTACGTTTTTTACACTCCCGGCAGCGGCGACTAGCTGGCGTCACTTGCGAATTATGGTCGCTTTCCTTGCGTCGGTGGCCCCCGTTCTGTTTGTTGGCTGTGGCCGTTCGCTGCCCGCGTGTGCGCCTTCCTGAGGCTAAAAGGCGAGTCAAGAGCTGCCATGGCTCGAGCTGCCATGGCTGCACCAGTTGCGAGCCCAAACCTCATTCCGTTTGTTGAAATGTGAAAGTCTGCTTTGGGTAAAAAGCGGGCGCGGGCCGAAGCTGGAGGGATCGCCTCTTTGTTGCCCGTTGGAGCGACCCTCAGTTTTAGCTCAAAACTCCGCGGGTCCAGCCCCGGGACAAAGAAGAAAACCCCGAGGCAGAGCAAGCCGGGGCTTCCTTACGCATAAAATCGCAATCCAAAATAGCTCAGCGGGATCGGCTGCCTGACTGCGCTAGGTAATGTTGCTCACCGATCTCCTACCGAGCAAACCCCGCATCTAGGCCATAGTTCGCGAGAACTCGGTCGATCCTCTGCTTGGCCTCGGTCACGGCGTCTTCCTTTCGGGGTGCCAAAGTCCGCAAGGTAGATCGCGACATGAGGGGTAGATCGGCTCGCGTGGCGTAGATGCCCACACTCCAACTTGCCCATGTGCGCCTAGGAACAATCTCGTATCCGCGATATCGGCAATGTCTCATCTTTGCCATCGAAGGCCCCATGGGAGCCCCCGTCTTTAGATCCTAACGCTGGAACGCAATCGCGGTTCCGGGACGATGGGCCTGCTGCCGCCGCGTAGAGCTGGGGGAGTTCTAAAACCCGCGAAACAGATTGCCTGCTAATATCTCGAATGTGTAGGTGCTGATACGGGGATGGCGACGTGGGCGTAGCGGACTAGCAACCAGTAGTGCCAGAAAGACGGACAGAATGAAAATCGCCCGCGATGGCGGCGTTAGCCCATAGGCTCTACCAGCTCACACTGGCTTCGTGAGCGTTTTGTCCTTGGCTTGGCTGCGCCGACGCCGAGAGGGGTCGCTCTGCAGGGGGAAGAATTTGCACCACGGAGGACACTATCGACAAGAGCGTCAGGAGCCCTGCGATAATCCAAGCCGTCACTGGTACGCGGGTTTTGACCGGAAGACCGCCTATCTTGATCATGGCATTTCCCTCAGGAATGCCCGCTCCCGTGCGACAAGAACGTCTGAAGGTGTGTTAGGTTCCTGCCAAAGGAGAAGGCGCCGGCCCGAAGCAGACGCCCGAAGGCAGCGATCTTATAGCAGGGCTCTCCCCGGCATCTTGGCGATCCGAGGTGGCTTGAAGCAGGGGGCCCACGAGCGAACACTGTAGGTGGTGCCCCGCTACGACGACCTCACCCCAGAGCAGCTCGAACAAGTTTGACGTTTTATCGAGGAAACTGGCATCGACGTGGTCGACGGTGAGGTGCGCTAGCTCATCTAGAAACACCGGCCTTGGCTCGTGGCAAAACTGCCACCGCAGACGCTGACGACACTTCCTCCTTCGAGGCACATGCGAAGGGATACGCGCTCTTTTCACAGCAAAATCCGCTCGGTGCGCCGACCTGCTGGAACATGGGAGGCACAGTTGAGTTGCTACGACGGGGTGGCATGCCGATTAGAGGCTGCCATGAAGGGCTTTCTGCTGCCGCTGACGGGCATCATGCTTTGCGCTGCCACACTGCATAGCGCCGCTGCTGATCCGGCAGTGCCCCTCCAGACCAAGCACGGCGAGGAGTTGCGTGCGGCTGTAACGGACATGCCGGACATCTTCGATATGTCCTACGCGGACCCCAAAACGTGGCTTAGTTTACCCCCAGCCGCTCAGGTCTTTGACCATTCTCGTTCTTACATGCTGCCCTCCGAAGAAGCAGAGTTCCTAAAATCAATCCGACTATGGCATTAAAGGCCCATTCTCCGAACGGCGTCCGCTTTGGGTCACAAGCAGCCATTCAGCGGTGTGGGGAGCATGTCTGCTTAGGCGCCTAAAGCGAACGTCCGGAGGTTTGCAGCTACCTGGATTCTGAAATCAAGGTAATCCATCGCCCCAGAACCCACACCTCGATTACAGGAAGGATGATTACGTCGGATTCGCTCCTCCGCTACCATCCTAACCTTCCCCACATCGCCGGTGGCTCCTGTGACGAGGATCATTGTGCCGTGTTCCCGCTTGACTCACACATATCTCAGTGGCTATGCGTCAATCAAGAGCCAGCAGGTTATCGATCCCAAATGCCGAACGCTCACGATGTGCTCTTCAGAACGCTGGCCGATCCGACTCGGCGGGCTCTCTTCGAACGACTGTGCCGCGAAGGAGAGCAGACGGTCGGGGCTCTGACGGCTCGGGCCGGGGTCTCGCAACCGGCCGTCTCAAAGCATCTTCGGGTCCTGAAGCAGGCCGGGCTGGTGCGCGACCGCCACGAAGGTCGCCAGACGCACTATAGCGCGCAGCTCGGCGCCTTGGCCCCGCTGATCGACTGGACAAGTCAAATGGCCGGGTTTTGGCAAAGCCGGTTCGACCACCTCGACGATTTACTCAAAAGGATGGACCAATGAGCAAACCCGCGACCGAAGAGCGCTCCGTCGTTGTCGAACGTGAGATACCTTATCCGCCGGAAAGGATCTGGCGCGCGCTCACTCAACCACACCTGATCGAGGAGTGGCTCATGAAGACGACTTCAAGCCTGTCGTAGACCACCGTTTCAATTTTCGCGCAGACTGGGGCGCTGTCGACTGTCAGGTCCTGGCAGTCGAGCCGAACAAAACGCTGTCCTACACGTGGGCGGCCTATGGTCTCGAGAGTGTCGTCACTTGGACTCTCACCCCTACGAGCACGGGGACCCACCTGCGCATGGAACAGTCGGGCTTCCGGCCGGATCAGCAGCAGGCCTACCAGGGCGCCAAGGGCGGGTGGCAGCAGTTCTTTGCGGCTCTGGAGCAGGTCTTGGCGCGGATAGATTGAAGCTATCCGGAACAAGTCAAAGCCAAGCCCTGTTTGCAAAGTTGCATAGCGTAGGCATCTGCGGGTGAACGCGATGGCCAACAAGACGTCCATCAAATCGACGAAGGTCGCAAAGAAGCCGGCCGCCAAGCCGGTCGCTGCGAAAGCGGCCAAGCCGCGCAAGACGGCGGAGAAGCCGCGGTCCGGCGAGGTCGTCCTCCTCTCAGGTGGCAACCCGCAAATCGCGAAGGGCTATGGCGATGTCCCCGTGCAGGCCTACATCGCGGCCATGCCGGGCTGGAAAAGCGACGTCGGGCGCCGCCTCGACGCGCTCATCGTGCGCACCGTCCCCGACGTGCGCAAGGCGGTCAAATGGAACTCGCCCTTCTATGGTGTCGAGGACCAGGTCTGGTTTGTCAGCTTTCATTGCTTCACGAAGTACGTGAAGGTGGCATTCTTCCGTGGCGCGTCGCTGCGTCCTCTTCCCCCCGGCGAGTCCAAGCAAAAGGACGTGCGCTACCTCGACATCCACGAGGACGACCGGCTCGATGAAGCTCAGTTCGCCACTTGGGTGAAGCAAGCCAGCCAATTGCCCGGCGAACGAATGTGAGCGGGAAGTCGCGAGGTGCGTGCGTGGCGTGAGCGGACTCCAAGTCATCAGCCCGCAAGCCCGCGGCGAAAAAACCGCCGGCGCACTATGCGGCTCGGACTTCCGGCCGGATCAGCAGCACGCCTATCCGCGCCAAGTACGGGTGGCAGCAGTTCTTTGCAGATCTAGAGCAGGTCTTGTCGCGGATAGATTGAAGTCCGCCGGCACAATTCAAAGCTAGTGCGGGGAGACTTGGGCAGAACGGCGGGCGCGTGAGGTCCCGACATTTGATTTGCAGGCGGGGCTTAAAAGCGCGGTAGCGGCGGCGCGCTGACGTCGTCCCGCGAGAAGACGGCCATGGCGCCGGCCACTCCGGTTCAGGTGTCGTGGACCACGAGCAGCCTGACCGCAACCCGAATGACCGTTCCGTCCCGGTGCAGCGCGGGGATGTTGAACGATGAAATGGTCGATGTTGCCGTCGCCGGCAGCCTTGGCAGCCCGGAAGCCGGCCCCGCGCACGGTATTCGGGCGGGATGATGAGGTCGAGCGTCTGGCCGATGGCCTCCGTGGGCCCGGTGTCCGGCGAGCCATCGATTTCCAAGAGGGCGACAAGATTGATGAAAAGGCGTTGAAGGCGCTCATTCGCTCCGCCGTGGCAATGAACATTTCGGTGCGAGCTACCGCTCGCCCCGTCCGCTCTCTGAAGAAACCAAAGAGCGCTAGAGGCTGGTCTTCTTCGACGGCGCCTCCCTCACGCCCGTTCCCCCGGCCCCCCTTGCGACCAAACCCCAGCGCGCCCTCGACGTGCGGGAAGCCGACAAGCTCGACGAAGCTCAACTCGCGATGATGCAAGCCAGCCAATTGCCCGGCAGGGGCAAGGCCTGACAACTTTGAACTTCGAATCGCCATCGTTCACAAGACCGGTTGAAGCGGCCGTCTAGCGCCGCCGTTGCCGCGTCGCGGAACCCGCGCATGCCAACGGGCGTCAGCCACCCTCGCTGCGTTCAGCGCTCGATGCGGGTGATCTTCGATCCTTCGAGGGTGAGATTGTACATCAGCCCCCTCTGGTCGAGGATGAAGCCGATCACCGGATTGGTGACCTTGTCGGTGTCGATGGAGCCGCCGACGCCCACGGTGATGATGGTCACCGAGCCGTCGACGCCTACCTTCCAGCCCGCCCGCCGGTCGAATGAGTCCAGCGCCTTCTGGGTCATGAACATGATGATCACGGAGCGCTCCTGGATGCCGAGCTGAAAGCCCAGCGACGCTGAGATCAGATTGTAGTAGCCGCCGATTTGCTTGTTCACGATCAGCATGCCCTCGCCATATTCTCCCCCGAGGCCGAAGCCCGCCTTCACCACGGAAGGGAACACCAGGATGCCGGCGGCCTTGTTGGCGACCTCCCTGGCGCCGCCGAACTGCTGCACGAAACTCTGAAGGGTCGCGTTGGCGTCTTCGTTGATCTCGGCCGCGGTCGCCGCCGCGCTGGGCGAGGCACCGGCCGCCCAGGCGGCAAGGGCGAGGAAGAGCAAGGCTGTCAAGGTTTTCATGGTTCCCCCCGTTTAGCAGACACTTCCGCTCGAGAATGGCGATTGTGGGGCAGGTTGTGGCCCGTCCGGCGACCCATCAATCCGAGCGGCCAAGACCGGAAACTGCCTTCGGCACCTGCCGGCACTCGTAAGCGTCAAGGAGCAAGATCGGTTCGCGCTCAGGTCAGTGTGCGGTCTCGAGGTGTCGCTGCGCGCCGGCGAGCGCAAGGCGGTGGAGTGGATGCGGGATCATGGCGCCGTGGAAGTGCCGTTCCCGCCGGTCGAGATCGGCGGCCGTCGCATCGATCCCTTCTTCAACATCAACGATCCGAAAGATCTCGCGGAGGCGGAGGCTCTATTGAAAGCGTCGGTCGATTGAAAGCGTCCTAGGCTGAGGCGAAGAGCGTCAGGCGACGTGGCTCGCGCGCTCGCCCTTCACGCGCCTCGGATGAGTGAAGACCTCGAAGCCATCCTTACGGGCGACGGCGATCAGCGTCATGCCGCAGGCTTCGGCCATGCGCACAGCGAGCGCGGTTGGGGCCGACACGGCGGCAATGATCGGCGCGCCGATCGCCGCGGACTTCTGCACCATCTCGATCGACACGCGGCTGGTAAGCACCACGAGCCCGCTCTGAGCCGCGCTGCCTTCGCGTGCCAAGGCGCCGGCGAGCTTGTCCAAAGCGTTGTGGCGACCGACATCTTCCCGCACCGCCACCAGCCCGCGTTCGGGCTCCCAGAAGCCGGCAGCGTGAACCGCTCGCGTCTCGCGATTGAGCGCCTGATGCGGGAACAGCGACTCCATGGCGGTCATGATCTGGTTCTGGGCGAACACGACGCCGTCGCCGACCGCGGGCGCCGGACGCATCGCCTCGGTGAGGCTCTCGATGCCGCACAGTCCGCACCCCGTTGGCCCCGCCATCTTGCGCCGGCGCCCCAAAAACTCCGCCGCCTCGGGGGCCTTCAGCCAGACCCTGAGTTCGATGCCGGGCTTCTCCTCGACGATCTCGATACCGTCGATTGCCTCCATGGACGCCGCGACACCCTCCGTGAGCGCAAAGCCCACGGCGAAATCCTCGAGATCCTGCGGCGTCGCCATCATGACGGCGTAGGAGGCCGTGTTGAAGGTGAAGGCAACCGCGGTCTCTTCAGGAATCGCGCGCTCGCCTTCGGCAACGCCGCTGCTGCGCCAGATCGAACACGGAACCCGGACGACGGGTAGCGGCATGTGCTTGCTCCGCTGCGGCATAAACGCCGCAGCCTTCACTAGATAGTTCAACCGTCGGGACCCGCCAACCGCATTTGCCCGAGCTGCGCCGCTCCTCGAGAGCAATGCGGCGCGAGCCTGGCAAAATAGAGTATAGTGCCGAGTCAGCCGTAACCGCGTTGCCAGGTGGGTCGCCACCCGCTCGCCGGCTCCCTTGAGGGTGGCAAAGGGAGGACAACATGGCCACTGCTGTCTCGGAAGCGCGCTACTCGAATATCTGGTGGGTGTTCCTGCTCGAGGGGATCGCGGCGATCATCTTCGGCATCTTGCTGTTGACGGCGCCCGCGGCGACGCTCGTCGCGCTCGTCATCTTTCTCGGTTTCTATTGGCTGTTCG
Source organism: Methyloceanibacter sp. (assembly GCA_050728375.1). Classification (GTDB taxonomy): domain Bacteria; phylum Pseudomonadota; class Alphaproteobacteria; order Rhizobiales; family Methyloligellaceae; genus Methyloceanibacter. Next base: position 4,783 of record JBOHJE010000041.1, on the reverse strand, counting down.
TCGGCGTGCTCGAGCTAGTCCGGGTGTTCGTCGACGATTCGGTTCCGTGGATTTGGTCGCTGCTGATCGGCATCCTGGGCATCGTCGCGGGCATCATCGTTCTGCGACATCCGCTGTTCGCGGCGGTCGTACTGCCGACCGCGCTCGTAGTCTGGCTCGGAGTGCTCGGTCTCGTCATGGGCGTGTTCGGAATCATCGGTGGATTCAACGGCGGCGGCATCGGCTCGTTCATCTTCGGCGCCATCAATCTCCTGATCGGTATTCTGCTTCTCGCATCGCCCATGGCTGCGGCGCTCGCGGTGCCGCTCGTTTTCGGTATCCTCCTTCTGATCGAGGGAGTGGCCCTTATTATTTGGGCTTTCCGCGTCCGCGCTTGAGCTTGCGGCCGTCCTCGGTCTCACCAGGAACGACGATGCGCTCGGGGGGCAGCAGCGTGAGCTGCCCTCCGGCTTCCGCCAAAGTATGAATATAGAAGCTGCTCGGCTTCTCGTTGGTCACTTCCATGACCGGGGAGGGGGCAGAGACGAAGAAATGCGTGTCGGCGTTCGAGTTCAGGATGATGATGCCGAGGCCGGCCTTGTCGTCGGGCGGCACGACCAGCGGAAAGGATCTCGACCAGATCTCGGGCAGCACGCGCGAGAAATGCGGCCGCGCGACGTCGGCGAAGCGCTTCATCTCATCGAGATGCGGTTTCAGGAATTCCTCGAGAGTGACCCCGAGACGCCCAGTCTCCAGATCGACGACCCGCACGCGCCGGCCCTGGATGGCGTCCATGGCGGACTGCATTCTGATCTGCCGCAAGCGCCGGTCGGGGCTCGTGGGTAGGTCCATGCGCGCGGGATTGCCGCGGTCCACGATGTTGAGATCGTGGTTGCCGGGCAAGATCAGGGTGCGCGCTACAAGGCGGGTGAGCTCCGAACGCGTCGAAGAGTTCCGACCACTCCGTGGAAATTCCGGCGTCGGTCTCGTCGCCCGTGATCAGGATCGTGTCGAGCGGCCGCTTGGCGTTGACGTCTTCGAGCTGGTCGAGAAGACGCTTCAGCCGATCGTTGCCGCGCGGCCCAGACCTGCCGCTTTCGATGCGGAAGCCGTAGCGCTCGCCGACGACATGGATGTCGGAGAGATGGGCGACGCGCCAGGTGCGGCCCTTCGGCGGCGTCTTCTCGAATCTCTTGAAGTCGCGTGGTTGGGGCATCGCCGCGTCGGCGAAGCCCCAGATCAGCGCGGCGACGGCGAAATAGCCGGTCAGGACGACGACGCTGTTGGCGAGTGCCACGGGCGCGAGGTCGGTCCAGGACCTGAGCTCGGACACATCGCCGACCAAGTGCGCGCTCGGCCAGACGAGCAACAGCACCAGGACCGCAAGCGCCGAGACCACGATCCCGGCTATCGCAGCGCAAGCGGCGCGCACCCTGGCGCGCTGAGTGTCGGTGGCGTGTTTTGCGAACAAGCGCTCGGCGATGTGCCGAAAGGCCTCTCGAGTCGCGGCGTAACCGGGTTCAACCACGACCGAGTTGAGCGCCCAGAAGTTCTTTTCGACGATGCGGAACAGGCTGCGCCAGCCGAACCAGCCGAGCGCCAGTACGCCTACGAGCAGGAGGACCGACCAAAGTCCGATGACGAGCGACATGATCTTGTTGGCGACGATGCCGAGCCAGGACGTGACAAGCATCGGCGCGAGACCGAGCAGAAGGCCGGGTACGACCAGAAGCAGGAGCCAAACGATAATCAGCTTCGGCAGGCTGATCTCGATCAGCAGGCTGCCGGCCAGCGAAAGCATCGAGCGTCGCTTGGTGCTCGAGGCGTCGTCCCTCGATGTCGCCTTTGCGGGGGTCCACGACCGGCTCTATGAGCGCCTTCTTCACTTGACGTTACCCGGCCGGCGGCGGCTCGTGGGTGCCTGAGCCGGCTCGGAAGCCGGGCCCGGCGGCTTGCCCGAGAGCAAGACCGCGAGCCAACGGCTCGACGCATATTGCCCACAGAGAACGATGATCGTGATCAGGATGGGAACCCCGATAAAGGCGCCGGGGATGCCCCCAAAGGAATCCCCAGAAGAACACGGCGAACACTACCGCGAAGGGCCAGACCGAGAGCGCCGCTCCGGCAACTAGCGGCTCCAAATAGTTGCCCATCAGGAACTGGATCAGCGTCAGCCCGATGATGACGAGAACGATGCCCTGCCAAGTATCGATCTGGGCCAGGGCGAAGAGGCCGGGCATGATCGTCGCCACGAACGACCCGATGAATGGGATGTAGTTCAGGGCGAAGGCGAGCAGGCCCCAGGCGGCAGCCGGCTCGAGTCCGGCCATGGCGGCGAAGGCCCAGACCACGAGCCCTGTGAGGGCGCTGAGCAGCGTGCGCAGCAGCATGTATTTGCGGAACTTTGCACCGGTCTCAGCCCCGGCCTGCGCCAGCTTCCGACCTTCCTTGCCGATCGAGATCAATCGCTCTTTGAACTGGTCCGTCTCAAGCAAACCGAGCATCAGAAAGATGAAGATCAAGATGGCGAAGCCGGCGAGACGATTGAGGCGAGCCGTCACTTCCTGGAACAGGCGGATGAGCCAAGCGACGTCGAATCGCTCGGCCAAGGTGCCGGCGACGAAGATGCCATGTTCCTCGAGCCAGTCCGTCGCCTGGAGATACAGCAACTGGAACCTCTGGACGTTGCTGATCAGCCAATCGGCGATGGCGCTCAAGGCCCAGACCACCATCGAGCCGAAGGCAACGACAACGAAGATCGTCGCGGTCAGCGTGATGAGGAGGGCGAGGCCGCTCGGCAGCCGCTCCTGGAGGGCCTTCTGAAGCGGCCAGACCAGCGCGAGAATGAACAATCCGAAGGTCAGCGGCGCGAGGATCGAGCTCGCGAAATAGAGCGCGGCCGCCACGATTATGGCCGAGCAGAGCGCCAGCATGACTCTTATCTGGGGATCTGCTGTCATCGGCGGCGGGAGGTGGGTTCGGTCCAAGCGGGTCACTCCGCAATTGGAAAGCTTCGCCGATACCGGGCGCCCGCGCCAGTGGCTTGATCACCTCGCCGCGAGGGGGCTAAGGGCGCTGTGCCGCACGGCCTCGGTCATCTGCACGGGGAGAAGTGTTTGGGATAGAATGCCAAGCAACCATTTCCCAGAAGCTCATTCATGAACTTGCTTTCCCCCCCGTTCCGGTCCCTGATTCTCCTTTTCGTTCTTGTTCTCGGCCCCAACATAGCCGCCGCAGAGGCGGTCGAAGGCGAGCGTGCGCCCTGCACCGAGGACGTCATGATCGTGTTCGACGCGTCGGGGTCGATGGCCGGCAATCTGGCTCAGGGGATCGCGACCACCATCCCGCGCATCAACGAGGTGCGCGCGGCGCTGGGCAGGGTGCTGCCCACGGTTGCGCGCGCGCGCCGGGTCGGTCTCATCACCTACGGGCCGGGCCCGTATCAGCAATGCAACGTCGAGCTCAAGCTGAAGCCGACGCCGAACGCGGCGCAGCTAATCATGCACGACGTGAATGCGTTGACGCCCGCTGGCAAGACACCGTTGACGCAGGCGGTCGAGCAGGCGGCGGAGGTGCTTCAGTACCGGTCGAAGCCCGGCATGATCGTGGTGCTCACCGACGGGGAGGAGACCTGCGGCGGCGCGCCATGCGATCTCGGCAAGGCGCTGCATGCCGAAGCCGTGCAGCTCACCGTCCATGTGATCGGCTTCCGGCTGAAGGGAATCTCTTGGACCGGCGAGCAGAGCATCCTCGATGCCAAATGCCTCGCCGAGGCGAATAGCGGTCTCTACATCAACGCCGAGAACCAGGAGGACCTCGTCGAGGCCTTCGAGAAGACTCTCGGCTGCCCGATGATGTCGCAGCTTCGGTGAGCTAGCTCCAGGGGCCGCGCCGGCTTTCGACCTCGAAGGGCCGGTGGCGCGCCGGCTGAAACAGCGTCACGCCGGACTTCTTGAAGAGCGGCACGAGCGCCATGCCGGCCACGAATCCCCCGACATGGGCCCAGAAAGCCACTCCCGGCTCCCCTGACGAGGAGAACGCGGCGCTCACGAGCTGCAACACGAACCAGATGCCGAGGACGGCCATCGCCGGAAGGTGCGTCATGGTCAGGAACACTCCGATGAAGATCACCGTGCGCACTGTGGCTTGGGGATGGAGCAAGAGGTAGGCGCCGAGAACGCCGGAGATGGCGCCGCTCGCGCCGACCATGGGCACGGTCGAGCCCGGATTGACCAGCCCCTGGGCCAGAGCGGCGACCACCCCGCAGGCAAGGTAGAAAACCAGGTAGCGCGCGTGGCCCATGGAATCCTCGACGTTGTCGCCGAAGATCCACAGAAACAGTATGTTGAAACCGAGATGCATCCAGCCGCCATGCATGAACATCGAGGTGAATACCGTCGCCCATGCGGGGATCGTGACCAGCTCCGGCTGGAGCGCGGCATCGCCGAACACTCGGGCCGGGATCATGCCGAACTCGTAGACGGCGACCGTTCCCGCGTTGTCGCCGAGAGAGGCCTGCCACAGATACACCAGCACGCAGATGCCGATGATCGTCCAGGTGACGATCGGCGTGCTGAGGCGTGGGTTGTCGTCTGAGATGGGAAACATGAGCGCTCTTCAGGCTTGTCCCTAATACCGATCAGTAGAGCAGAAACGGCTTCCTCGCCTCTTCGAACCGTTTTACGCCGTCGCTCCAGCTTGCTGCGATCTCCTCGATCGGCACCTGAGCATCGATCTGCTCGCGGAGCTCCGTGGAGCCGGCAAGAATGTCGATCGGCATCTTGTCATGCTCGTACTCGTAAGG
>JBOHJE010000040.1:0-13522 GCA_050728375.1 Methyloceanibacter sp. | reverse complement strand
GCTCAAGGCCGGGAAGCCTGCGCGCGATGAGAATTACGTGCGCACCTTCGTGGGCAAAGGCGAGCGCCACGGCTTGGCCGATGCCGCGCGATGCGCCGGTGATAAGAGCGATGCGATCCTTGAGCCGCTGTGCGCTCAACCGACTTCGGCGAGCAGGGAGAGCTGCTTCTGCTGAGGCGGACCTTCGCGGTCTCTGAGCCTGGTCGGATATTCACCGGTGAAGCAGTGATCGGTGAATTGGGGATACGCGGAATCGCGCTCCTCGTAGCCCATCGCCCGGTAAATCCCTTCGACCGAGAGGAAAGCGAGGGAGTCCGCTCCGATAAAGGCCCGCATCTCTTCGAGCGTCCGGTTTGCGGCGAGCAACTTGTCCTGGTCCGGCGTGTCGATGCCGTAGAAATCGGGATGAGTGATCGGGGGACTTGAAATCCGCATGTGCACCTCGCGGGCTCCGGCCTCTCGCATCATCTGCACGATCTTCACCGACGTCGTGCCGCGAACCACGCTGTCATCGATCAGCACCAGGCGTTTGTCCTTGACCTGAAGCTCGTTGGCGCTGTGCTTCAGTTTCACGCCGAGCTGGCGGATGCGTTGCTCGGGCTCGATAAAGGTGCGGCCGACATAGTGGTTGCGGATAATGCCGAATTCGAAGGGTAGCCCGGATTGCTGTGAGTAGCCGATGGCGGCAGGCACGCCGGAATCCGGAATTGGCACGACCAGATCGGCGTCGGCCGGAGCCTCGCGGGCCAAGTGCCGGCCCATCTCCTTCCGCACCTCGTAGACGGAGCGGCCGCCGACGATGGAGTCGGGGCGCGCGAAATAGATGTACTCGAAGATGCAGAGCCGCGCGGGATATTTGGGCACAAACCGATGGCTCTCCACGCCCTCGCGGGTGATCACGACCACCTCGCCATTCTCTACCTCGCGCACGAATTCGGCGCCGATGATGTCGAGAGCGCAGGTTTCGGAGGCAAGCACCCATGCTTCGCCGAGTTTGCCGAGCACGAGCGGCCTGATGCCATGAGGATCGCGGGCGCCGACAAGCTTCTTGTTGGTGATGCCAACCAGCGCATAGGCGCCTTCGACTTGCAGCAACGCCTCGATGAATCTCTCGACGAAGTGACGCTTCTCGCTCCGCGCAACGAGATGGAGAATCACCTCAGTATCAGTCGTGGATTGGCAGATGGCGCCCTTCTTGATGAGAGACTCGCGCAGGGTCAGGGCATTGGTGAGGTTGCCATTGTGGCCCAGCGCCAAGCCACCTGATTCGAGATCGACAAATAGCGGCTGAACATTGCGCAAGACGGGGTCGCCGCAGGTCGAATAGCGCACATGGCCGACGGCCATATTGCCCTTGAGGCGGTCAATGACGGGACGGGAGGTGAAATGATCGCCAACGAGGCCTAGCCGGCGTTCGGTATGGAAATGCTCGCCGTCGAAACTGACGATGCCGGCGGCTTCCTGGCCGCGATGCTGTAGCGCATGAAGACCGAGGGCAGTCAGCGCAGCGGCGTCAGGGTGGTTGAAGATGCCGAATACGCCGCACTCCTCATGCAGCCGGTCTTCTTCAAGCCAGCTCGAAACGGGATCGTTATCGACCTGCTCGGTCACGGGCACGTGCCTCCGTTTTATAGATAGGCGCCGAGGAAGAGCCTTCAATGCCACGCAACGGTTCCAAATTGCTTACGCCAGGACTCACGATCGCTGATCCGGTGGCGGCGTTCCTTCCACCGGCGCGCCGGGCTCGCCCTCGGGGGCGACCTCCTCGTCGTCTTGTCCGGGTAGGTATTCCTCGGGATTCATCGGCAGAAGCGATTCGATCGCGACCTGGGTCTGCTGGAGGATCGGATAGGAACGCGCGTTCCGTACCCACTCCGGTTGGTCGCGCGCGAGGGCCGTGAACAGGATGAAGACGATGGCGACCAGCAGGAAGCCGCGGGCCAGGCCGAAGACGAAGCCCAAGGTGCGGTCAAGCGCACCGACCTTGCTGTCCAGCACCTTGTCCGAGATACGAAAAGTAATGAGGCTAACGATTATCAAGGTGATGATGAAAACACCTGCCGCGAAAACGATCTGAGCAATGCTTGGATTGTCGATATAGGGCGCGAGAACGCTCGAATATCTTGGAGCGAAGAAAAGAGCCGCAACGGCCGCCATGGCCCACGAGAAAATCGACAGAACTTCGCGGGTAAAACCGCGCACCATGGCAAGAAAACCCGAGACGAGCATGATGACGATCAAAATGACATCGAGCCAGGAGATTGGCATTGCGCGAGGCTCCTTCGGGCAGGCGGGCGCACCGTATCACGATTCCCGGCGATGAAGCACAAATGGCCCGGCCGGGCAATGACCGAAGCGCCTTAGCCGGCGCATTGTCGCAGGGGGCCTTGCCCTAAGACACTGGCATTGCGAACCAGGCGACGAGCTCGTCGAGTTGCGCAACGGGCATCAGCGCGATGCCTTCCGTCTCGCGGTCCGCCCGACTCGCGCCGGCGGGGGCAATGGCGCGCGTGAAGCCGAGCTTCGCCGCCTCCTTAAGCCGTTGATCGGCACGGCCTACCGCCCTAACCGCGCCGGTCAGGCTCACCTCGCCGAAATAAATGGCATCCTCGGGTGCCGGCCTTCCGGCAAAGGAGGAGAGGAGTGCGGCAGCGGCGGCGAGGTCTGCAGCCGGCTCCGACAGCCTCAGGCCGCCTGCGACATTCAGATACACGTCATGGGCGGAAAGGCGGACGCCGCAGCGGGCCTCGAGGACGGCAAGTAGCATAGAGAGGCGATTTTGATCCCATCCAACGACCGCGCGCCGGGGCGTGCCAAGCAGCGAAGACGAAACGAGCGCCTGAATCTCCACCAAAATTGGCCGCGTGCCTTCCATGCCGGCGAACACGGCGGTTCCAGGCGCTCCCCGGTCGCTGTCGCTCAAGAAGAGGGCGGACGGGTTCTCGACCTCCTTCAGGCCCTCGTAGCGCATTTCGAACACGCCGATCTCGTCGGTTGGACCGAAGCGGTTCTTGACCGAGCGGAGGATGCGGAACTGATGGCCGCTCAAGCCCTCAAAATAGAGGACGGTATCCACCATGTGCTCGATGACCTTTGGGCCCGCGATCTGACCGTCCTTGGTCACGTGCCCGACCAGGACCAGCGTCGAGCCGCTTGACTTGGCGTAGCTAATAAGCGCCGAGGCGCAGCCGCGGAGCTGAGTGATGGTGCCGGGCGCAGCCTCGACTGCCTCGGACCACAGCGTCTGAACCGAGTCGATGACCACGAGGGCCGGCGACGCGCCAGAGCCGAGCGTGGCGATGATATTGGCCACATTCGTCTCGGTGCCGAGTGCCACGGGCGCTTGGCCGAGGCCGAGGCGCGCGGCACGCATCCGGACCTGCGCGGGCACCTCCTCGCCCGAGAGGTAAACCACGCGGTTGCGGTCCATCGCGAGAGCCGCGGCCGCCTGAAGCAGAAGTGTGGACTTGCCGATACCGGGGTCGCCGCCGACCAGCACGGCCGAGCCGGGCACGAGGCCCCCGCCGAGAACGCGGTCGAGCTCGGCGATGCCCGTCGGCACGCGTGGGGCATCCAGCGTCGCCGCAGTAAGCGTCTCGAAGGAGGCGAGTCTCCCCTTGCCGCCGCTGATCGCAATAAGGGCGGGCGAGGCCGGAGCGGGCGCGACTTCCTCGACGATGCTGTTCCACTCGCCGCATGAGGCGCATTTGCCGGACCACTTGCTGGTCACCGCGCCGCAAGCTTGGCAGACAAATGCTCTGGAGGCCTTGGCCATTATGGTAAAGTCCTAGCCGCCGATATAGCGCCGTGAGGCGCGCCGGCCGAGACGCGTGAGGACCTCGTAATCGATTGTGCCTGCATGCGCCGCGAAAGCCTGAGCGGTGACATTGGGGCCGAGTAGCTCGATCCATTCGCCGCGTCGTGCCGCGGTCTCCGGCACGTCCGTCACGTCGACAGAGATGAGATCCATCGAGACGCGCCCGATCACGGGAGCGGCGTGCGGTCCGACATAGACGGGCAGGCCCTCTTCGCCATCCTTGGTCGAGAGCGACCGGAAGAAGCCATCGGCATAGCCTGCCGCCACGATCGCGACACGGGCGGGCCGATCGAAGCTTCGCGCCGCGCCGTATCCGATAGTTTGGCCGGGCGAGACGTTGCGTATCTGGAGGATGCGGCCCTCCAGGTGGGCCACCGGTTGAAACGGATTGTCCCCGCGGCGCCGCGGATGACCGCCATAAAGCGCGATACCGGGCCGCGCGAGGTCGTAGATGAAATTCCGCCCCAGCAGGATGCCGGCCGAGTTGGCGAGGCTTGCCGGGGCTGCGGGCAGGCACGCGCGGAGCGCGTTGAAGGCCTGTCGCTGCTGTGCGTTCTTTGCATGATCTGGATCGTCGGCACAGGCGAGGTGGCTCAACACCAGAGAGAGCGTAAGCGAGGCCCAAAGCTCGCTCGCGTCCGAGACGCGGGCGACTTCGTCGGCCGAAAGACCGAGCCTGTTCATGCCGCTGTCGATATGGACCGCGCAAGGAAGCTTGCGGTCGTGACGGAGACAAAGGGCGGCCCACTCCTTGATCTCATCGGCGCTGTTCAGCACGGGCCGGAGATTCATTTCGCGGAACGCGTCGGCAGTACCGGGCAGCAGGCCGGCGAACACATAAATCGCGGCCTTCGGAAGAAGTCCGCGGAGGGCTTTGGCCTCGGCTGGTGTCGCCACGAAGAAAGACCTGCAACCGGTGCGCCACAAGGCGGGCGCCACTTCTGCCACGCCGAGGCCGTATGCGTCGGCCTTGACTACTGCGGCGCACTCCGCGGGGGCTGCGAGATCGCGCAGGCGGCGGTAATTCGCCGTGAGAGCGTTGAGATCGATGGTGAGGATCGCGGTTTCTCCAGTTCCCGCCTCGGGCTCCGTTGCCGAAGCTTCGGGCGAGGGCTGGCCCCTCACTCCCGACGCTCCGGCAGGCGCTCCGAGGCTGCCAGATTGCTGAAACGCGTGAATTCCGGCGTGAATTGCAGACCGATGGTGCCGGTCGGCCCGTGCCGCTGCTTGCCGATGATCACTTCGGCCTTGCCGGTGACCGCGTTCATCGCTTCTTGCCACTGCCGATGTTCTTCCGTGTTTTCCCGGGGCTGGCTGCGCTCCAGATAATATTCCTCCCGGAACACGAACAACACCACATCGGCGTCCTGCTCGATAGAACCGGACTCGCGCAAATCCGACAGTTGGGGGCGCTTGTCCTCGCGCTGCTCGACCTGACGCGACAGCTGCGAGAGGGCCAGGATCGGCACAAGTAGCTCCTTGGCGAGAGCCTTGAGACCGGTGGTGATCTCGGAAACCTCCTGCACGCGACCCTCGGCTGCGCGCCGCGAGGACCCTGACAGAAGCTGAAGGTAGTCGACGACGATGAAGCCAAGCCCACGTTGTCGCTTCAGGCGCCTCGCTCGGGCGGCGAGCTGGGCCACGGAGATGCCGCCGGTCTGGTCGATGAAGAGCGGCAGATTTTGCAGCTCCTGCGAGACCTCGACGATGCGGTCGAATTCGTCGGAATCGATCCGACCTCGCCTGATGCGCTCGGAAGGAATGTAGGACTGCTCGGCGATGATGCGGGTCGCAAGCTGCTCGGCTGACATTTCCAAGGAAAAGAAGCCGACCACCGCGCCATCGAGCGCCGCTTCGGAGTCGGGGTCCGGCGAATGGGCCTTGGCCACATGATAGGCGATATTGGTGGCAAGCGCCGTCTTGCCCATGGATGGGCGACCGGCGATTATGATGAGATCGGAGGGCTGCAAACCGCCCATGCGCTGATCGAGATCGGCGAAGCCGGTGGCGAGGCCGGAGAGGCCACCGTCGCGCCGGTAGGCGTTCGCGGCCATATCAATGGCATCGGTAAGCGCTGACGAGAAGGGCTCGAATCCCGATCCGTATTTGCCGGTCTCGGCCAGCTCGTAGAGTTGCTGCTCGGCGTCCTCGATCTGGGCTGAGGGCGGCGCATCGATCGGCGAATCGTAGGCGACGTTGACCATTGCCTCGCCGATGTGAATGAGCTGGCGCCGGATCGCGAGGTCGTAGACGGTGCGACCGTAGTCCTCCGCGTTGATAATCGTGGTGGCGTTGGCGGCAAGTCGGCCGAGATATTGTGGGACGGAAAGTTCGCCCGCAGGCCCGTCGTTTTGGAAAAACGTCTTCAGCGTGATCGGCGTGGCGCGCTTGCCGCCGAGAATGAGCTTCGAGACCGTCTCATAGATACGGGCGTGAAGCGGATCAAAGAAATGCATGGGCTTCAAAAAACCCGAAACCCGATCCACCGCCTCGTTGTTGACCAGTATGGCGCCGAGAAGCGCCTGCTCGGCCTCGATATTGTGGGGTGCGTCGCGGAAAACGGGCGTTTCCGGGGCAGGACGAGGCAGAATCAGCGCGTTTGTCATGGCTCACAGTAACTAAAAGCAAAGGGGCTGCCAGATATCAGATCTGTGAACATCGGGGAGATCGTCGAAGCGCCCACAACTAGGGCGTCAGGGGGCGGCCCGATGTTTGCGCGGCGACGTCGTCTGATTGGCGCGGGCACGCAACTCGCCTTCAGCGTCGCGCATATAGTCGCGGGTAAGCGGCAGCACCGCTTGGTCCTTGGTAAGCTGAAGCTGAAAAACCATCAGGTGCTGATAGCGGAAGCCGGTCTCGGCGCAGGCGAGATACATCTCCCACATGCGGCAGAAGCGCTCCCCGAACTTGGCTGTGGCTGTGTGCCATGAAGAGCGGAAGCGCTGGCGCCAATGGCGAAGCGTATCGGCGTAGTGAAGCCGCAGGATCTCGAGGTCTGTTACCAGCAGACCTTCGCGCTCCACTGCCGGCAATACCTCGCTCAAAGCGGGAATGTAGCTGCCGGGGAAGATGTACTTGGCGATGAAGGGATTGGTCGCGGCCGGACCGTCGAATCGTCCGATCGAATGGATGACGGCCACGCCGTCATCCGCGAGAAGCTTGGCGATCCTTCGGAAGTAGCTGCGATAATGCGGCGCGCCGACATGCTCGAACATGCCGACGGAAACAATGCGGTCGAACCGGCCTTCGAGATTGCGGTAATCGCATAGGTCGAACTTCACCGCCCGCGACAGGCCCATGGCCGCAGCTCGGCCTTGCGCGATCTTGAGCTGCTCCTCACTCAAGGTGATGCCTGTCACCTCGATATGCGCAGTTTTGGCGAGATATAGAGCGAGTCCGCCCCAGCCTGAGCCGATATCGAGAACGCTCATGCCATCGCGGAGATCGAGCTTGGCCGCGAGGTGCCGTTTCTTGGCGGCCTGGGCGTCGTCGAGCGACATGCCCTTATGCTCAAAATAGGCGCAGGAATATTGACGGTCGCTGTCCAGGAACAGGTGGTAGAGCGAACCGTCTATGTCGTAGTGATGAGCGACGTTGCGTTTGGCGCGGCTTATCGGGTTGAAGTGCTGAAACTGCTGGGTGAGGAACCTCGCCTGGTCGATGAAGCGGAGCCAGCGCGGCGACCGCGCCCGTGCGATGTTGGATGCCAGAAGATCCAGGAAATCGTAGATCGTGCCCTGCTCGAGGACGAGCCGGCCGTCCATATACGCTTCGCCAATGGACAGGGCAGGGTTGAGTGCGAGTCGCCGCTCGGTTCGACGGTCGGCGATGCGCACCATGATTGGCGGACCGCTATTGTCACCGAAGCCGAACGAGCGCCCACGGCAGTCGATCAGGTTCAGGTGACCGGACTTGAGGGTCAATTCGAGGATGTAACGGAGCGGGCGGAACATCTTGTCATCACACGCGCCAAATCACGGCCTCGGCATGCTGGGCGATCAACCAAACAGCCGTGTCCATCTATGTAGGCGGCTCCCGAAAAACAACAATGGGCCGTCTGCGTTCCTTAAGATATTGTCGCAGGCTCAGCAGATTTACTGTGTCACCTCGGTGTTCTCGTCTTGGGCGGTGCGCGCACCTTGCTCGAACAGCCCTTCGGCGGCGATGCGCGCAGCCTCCGCGTCCTCTTCCTCCTCCGTTAGGGCGCGTGTGACATCCTCGCCTCGTGCCTGACGGGCGGCTTCGTCGGCGGAGCGAGCCACGTTGATGAAGACACGCGGTATAACCTCGCCGTGAAGAGAGACCCGGACCTCATGCAGCCCGAGGGTCTTGATCGGCCTGTCGAGTAGCACCTGGCGCCGCTCGATGGAATAACCGCCTTCGGTCACGGCGCTGGCGATGTCGCGCGTGGAAACGGAGCCGTATAGCTGGCCGGTGTCTCCCGCTTGGCGGATCACGACGAAACTCTTGCCGTTCAGCTTTTCGGCCACTGCCTGAGCCTCGGACTTGAGCTCGAGGTCCCGGGCCTCCAGCTGCGCCCGCTGGCTTTCGAAATGCTTGCGGTTGGTTTCGGTGGCCCGGAGCGCCTTGCCTTGCGGTAGCAGGTAATTGCGGGCGAAGCCGTCCTTCACGGTGACGACGTCGCCCATTTGTCCGAGCCGTCCGATACGCTCGAGCAGAATGACTTGCATGTGTCGGTACTCCTATCCTGCGTTCAATCGGGTTCCGTTGTGGTAGGGGGCTGGCCGCCGCGCTCGCGCAAGCGAAACAGGGGCTCACCGAGGCCCAGAATGGCGACGAGAATGGCAACCCAGCCGAGAAGCAAAATGCCGAGATAGATCGCCGCCAGCAGCAGTCTTCGTAGAGGCACGCCGCGGCTATAGACGTGAATTACCGCCAGGCCTTGCAGCACATAGGCGAACAGCAACGCGCCCGCGAGGCCGGTGGCGAGGAGGCCCGCGAGTCCGGGCAGGAAGGATAAGACGATCGCGACCGCGAAAATGAGAACGAGCGAGTTGGGCAGTTCGAGCGCGAGCAGGTCGGGCCATGGGCGGAGCGCTCGCCCCGACGCCTGGACAATGATGCCCGCCAGCCACAGATTGAACAGCGTGATGGAAAGCCAGACGATGGCGAAGGCGGCAGGAAGCGCCTTGGCCAGAATGACGGACAAGCTTTCGACGGTATCCTCGGTGAACATCGTACCGTCACGATCGAGCTCTTTCAGGGCGCTGTGGCTGAGGATCTCGCGGATGGACTGGCGGTAGGTTTCCTGGTCATATCCCAGGATCAGCACGAGAATCCCGGCAAGCAGGCCGGCCAATAGGGCAGCCCAGCTGATCAAGCGGCCCGGCGGATACCACTCGATGGCCGCTGTGCCGCCGTCTTGCGGGGCGGGCACCTCACGTGACAGAAGCGCGAGATGCGTGAGGAGCGCCACTGGCGCTGCGCCAGCGAGCGTGAAGACGGCAGCGGTCGCCGGGCCGAGGCTCGCTGCGATAACGACGGTGCCGGTAAGTGCCGAGAGCAGTGCGGCGAAGCCGCCCCAACCGAGACCCGCCAGGCATAGAGGCAGCGGTGCGAGATAGAACAGAATGCCGGCAAGAGCGGTCGCCGTGGCGACAGAGGCGAATAGCGCCGCCGCTACGAGGCCGGAGCCTGCGCCGATGATGAGAGGAGTCGGCATTGGTCGCTGTCCCGCCTCCTTGAAAAGCGGTTAGGGGAGGGCTAGGCCCACCCCAACTTCTGTCTAACCGAGGCTCGAACGCCTCGTTGGCGCCGCTACTGAATAAGGTACGGCAACAAGCCTAGAAACCGGGCGCGTTTGATCGCACGAGCGAGTTCGCGCTGCTTCTTGGCGGAGACGGCCGTGATCCGGCTCGGCACCATCTTGCCGCGCTCCGACACATATCGCTGCAACAGCTTCACATCCTTGTAGTCGATCTTGGGCGCCTTGTCGCCGGAGAACGGGCATGTCTTGCGGCGGCGGTAGAAGGGACGGCGCGCCTGAGATTGGGCCATGCTCATTCGGAATCCTCCCGGCCGGTGTCGATGCCGGCATCCGCGCGCATGTCGCGCGGGTTGAAGTCGCGGTCACGATCACGCCTACCGCCGCGGCGGCCGTCACGGTCGCCTCGGTCGCCCCGGCCGTCTCGATCGTCGCGATCAGAACGGCGCATCATCGCCGATGGGCCGGCCTCATGTTCGTCGACTCTGACGGTGAGGAAACGTATCACGTCCGTCGAGAGGCGCATCTGACGCTCCAGCTCAGTGACCGCCGTGTGGGGCGCGTCGATATTCATCAGTGCGTAATGCGCCTTGCGGTTCTTCTTGATTCGGTAGGAGAGGGACTTCACCCCCCAATACTCGGTCTTGACGACCGAGCCGCCGTTCTCCTGGAGCAGGGTGCGAAAGCTCTCGAGTAGCCCTTCGACCTGTTGCGCCGACACATCCTGGCGCGCCAAGAACACATGCTCGTAAAGTGGCATGAACTGCCTTTCCTTCTTCGTTGCCCCGGCGCTAAGCCTCGCATGGGCGCTATAGGAAGGAAGGCCCAAGAGAAGACCCTTGAGAGCGGAGACACGGGAGGGCGGTCCTTACGACCTGCGCTCAGACGAGCGATCCTCCGTTCAGCCTCCGACCGGAGCGGGTTGAAGGCGCGGTTATAAGGCTTCGCGCAAGCTTTGCAAGACCAGGTTGCCTATAGAGTTTGCTGCGGCCCGGACTTCTGGGTGCAAGGGACCTCGGACTTGTCCTTCAGCGAGTAGGCCTTGCAGTTGTCCTGGGCATAGACTTCGATCACCCTCACAGAGCCCAGCGGGGCATTGCCGTACACGGCGTTGATTGTGACCGGGGTGATGACTTGTGTCGTCGTGTCCTGGGGAGACCTCCCGCGGGCGTCGAAGGCGAAAATAAGGTCCTTGGGATCGCCGATCCGAGGGGTCAACTGCAATTCGGTGAAGCCGCTGGTAGGGGCGGATGCCTTGACCGAGATGGTCAGGGCTTGCGGTTTGGTGGCCGAAACGGACACGACGAGTTCATCGATCTTGGACAGGAGCGCGAGCGCGGGGTCGGCGGGCTTTTTGTCTTTCCACGGCCAAGTCAGCGTGTCAGCGGCGTGGAGTGTCAAGCCCGCCAAAACGGCGACAAGCGCAATCGGGGCGCCTGCAACGATGGGGCGTTTCATCTGAGACCTCTTTCTTAAGACGACGGGTCATTCCTCCGTAGCTTCCTTGGAAACGCCCTTGTAGTACGCACAGTTGCTGAGGCTCGCTAGTGTTTTCAGTTTGCCCGTCGGGACTGGGCCAGCTTGACAGGCAAGATTGAAACGGTGTCTCTGGCCCCCTTCCATCAACCTCATCCCATCCTGCATGAGCACTGCCTTCATTTTTCCGGGTCAAGGAAGTCAAGCCGTTGGCATGGGCGCAGAGCTCGCCAAGGCCTATCCCGCGGCGCTCGCGGTCTTTGCCGAAGTGGACGAAGCGCTCGGCCAGAACCTATCGAAACTGATATGGGAAGGGCCGGCCGACGAGTTGACGCTCACCGCCAACGCGCAGCCGGCCCTGATGGCCGTATCCTTGGCGGCGATCCGCGTCCTCGAAGCCAAAGGCGTCGCGCTCAAGTACACCGTGGCCTACGTGGCCGGCCACTCACTCGGTGAATACTCGGCGCTTGCGGCGGCGGGCGCGCTCAGCCTCGCCGACACGGCGCGTCTGCTCAGGACGCGCGGCCGTGCCATGCAGGAGGCCGTGCCCGTGGGCGAGGGGGCTATGGCCGCCCTGCTCGGCGCCGATCTCGCCCAAGCTCAGGAGCTTGCGCAGGCCGCCGGTGAGGGCGGGGTGTGCGAGGCGGCAAACGACAATGCCCCGGGTCAGGTGGTGATCTCAGGCACCCGCACGGCGGTCGAGCGCGCCATCGCGCTAGCGCCGAAATACGGAGCGAGACGGGCGGTCCTGCTTCCAGTGAGCGCACCGTTCCACTGCTCTTTGATGCAGCCCGCGGCTGAGGCAATGAAGGAGACTCTTGCGGATGTGGAAATCAAGGCTCCGGCCGTGCCTCTGATCGCCAATGTCCTGGCCGAGCCGATCTCCGATCCAGAGGCCATTAGGGGACGCTTGATCGAGCAGGTGACCGGCATGGTCAGATGGCGTGAAACGATGCTGTATCTGGCCGCGAATGGCGCAAGCACGGTGTACGAAATCGGAGCCGGGCGTGTCTTGGCGGGTATCGCCCGGCGCTTCGACGGCATCCAGGCGCGGAGTGTCGGGACGCCCGAGGAGGCCGAGACCGCCGCCGCGGCGCTCGCAGCCTGACGTTCGAGACAAAGGAGAGCGTTGCATGTTCGACCTGACAGGAAAGGGAGCGCTCGTAACCGGCGCTACCGGCGGCATTGGCGGCGCGGTCGCCAGGTCGCTTCATGCACAGGGCGCCAATGTCGGGATTTCCGGAACGAAGACCGAGCGGCTCGAGGCGCTGGCCGCGGAACTTGGTTCCCGGGTCTCGGTGCTGCCCTGCGATCTCCGCGACAGGACCACCGTGTCGCAGCTACCCGAATCCGCCGAGAAGGCGCTGGGGCCGGTGGACATTCTCGTGAATAATGCGGGGATCACCCATGACAATCTCTTCATGCGCATGAAGGACGAGGAATGGGACGACGTCATCGCCGTCAACTTGACGTCGGTGTTCGTGCTCACGCGCGGAATCCTGCGCAACATGATGCGCCGGCGCTATGGGCGCATCGTCAACATCGCCTCGATCTCCGGCGTGCTCGGTAATCCTGGCCAGGGAAACTACGCCGCCTCGAAGGCGGGATTGGTCGGAATGACCAAATCGCTCGCGCGCGAGGTGGCAAGCCGTGGCGTGACCGCCAACTGCATTGCGCCGGGGTTCATCTCGACGCCAATGACTGACGCCTTGACGCCAAAGCAAGTCGACGCTATTGCCGCCGCGATCCCTACTCAGACATTCGGCAAGCCCGAGGACGTCGCCGCCGCGGCAGTGTTCCTCGCCAGTAGCGAGGCAGCCTATGTGACGGGCGAGACGATCCACGTCAACGGCGGGATGGTTATGGTCTAAATATTGAGTGACAAAGGCTTGGAGCCTTTGCCTAAACGGCAGTGGCAAGCAGTTTTCGCGGGGTGGGGCTTCTGGCATAGGCTGGGATAGTATGTTACCCAAATGGCCGCTCTGTTGGGGCTTGACAAAGGACAATCCCACCGCGATCAACCCTCCTAACTTACCGCTCGGGGGTGTGTTAGGCCGTGAGCCGCAGCTCGGCGGGACGTGCGAGGCCTGAGGACTGACAAGTAAGGGACGGTGAAGAGGACATGAGCGATATCTCGGAGCGCGTAAAGAAGATCGTGGTGGAGCATCTCGGAGTGGAGGCCGACAAGGTCACCGAGAATGCAAGCTTCATCGACGACCTTGGAGCTGACAGCCTCGACACCGTCGAACTCGTAATGGCGTTCGAGGAGGAATTCGGCTGCGAGATCCCGGACGATGCGGCGGAGACAATCCTCACCGTGGGCGACGCCATCAAATTCCTGGAGAAGAACACTGCCGCCTGATGCGACCTCGCGCGGGTGCGCATCTGCCCCCACGTCGTGATAGACGTAGCCCTTAACGGCTCTATACAGGTCTATACAGGTCCCGCGAGGGTCACTCGAAGGCGCGATGCGACGTGTCGTCATCACAGGTTTGGGTCTGGTT
>JBOHJE010000039.1:0-11206 GCA_050728375.1 Methyloceanibacter sp. | reverse complement strand
CTGTGGGGCGCGCCCATGTGCATGGCGAGCATGTAGCGGAGCTCGTCGAACAAGGCCGAGGCGTCCTCCTCGGAGGTGAAATAGCCGCCGTGCCCGCCCCAATACGTCCAGGTGCCGGCAAGGCGGGCGAACACCTGCCGCGCATCGGTCTCGCTGGCGAAGCGTTCGCCTTCGGGGAGCAGGGCAAGCGCGTCGGTATCGGGAACCGAGCGCCACAGCCAGGATGGGACGGCATCCTCGATGCGCTTCAGCTTCGCCGGCACGCCTGCCTTGCGGAAGTATTTCTGCGCCAGGATGTCGGAGGCGACCTGGCTCCAATGGGCGGGCACCTGAAAGCGCTCGAGCGCGAACACCACCGAGCCGTCCGGATTGCGGATCTCGCTCCCGCTCTCGCGGAAGGGGATGGCTCCGTAAGGTGATCTTCCTGGCTCGGTAAGGCGTCTTTCAATCCGCATCATTTCCCCCGCTTGGCACGTTCAGGTCCGAGTTACCGAGCCTGGGTCGATTCGCGCTATGGGGCAAGATGTAGTGGTCGAGCCCAAACTCTCCACAAGTTCTGTGGATATAAACATTAAAAAAGCCCTAGCCAAGGGGGGTCTTCGCCGGCCGGGGAGGCGGCTTGCGGCCGGGAACCGCGGCTCCTACCTATGCACCTAGGAGCTGGCAGAGCGCGAAGGCGCTTTCGGGCATGGGCTGCGCCTGAAATGGCCCATCTTTGAACCGCCAATTCACCCTCTATTTACGAGCGGGGCAGTATTTTGTTGCGGCGCTTGAAGGTCGCGTGGGCGGGGAGTCGGTAGAGTATTATGCTGCATCATCGCGCTCTCGGCTGCGACCTCGATAAGCTGGCCGTCGCCGTCATCGATAACCGCCGGCCCATGCTGTCCATGATGCGGGCTATGCTGGCCGCCATCGGCACCGGGCGCATCGATACCTATGAGAGTCCGACCGACGCGCTCGTTACGATGGCGCAGAACGCTCCCGACCTGGTCATCGCCTCCGCCGCCATGCAGCCGCTGGCCGGCTCATCTCTGGTCAGGACTATGCGCCATCTCGCCTCGGCGCCCCTTTGCTTCATTCCGGCCATGATCATGAGCGCCAACGCCAAGCCAAGCCTCGTCGAGGAGGCGCTGAGGGCCGGGGCCCATCAGGTTCTCGTGCTCCCCACCTCGGCCAGCACGCTCTACCGGCGACTCGACTGGCTGCTCAACGACGACCGACCCTTCGAGCTTCGCGCCGAGCATTATGTCGTGGCGGGCATGGAGGAGCGACTCGCCCTGAACTTCCCGCGGCCGACCTATATTCCTGCGCCCGTCAGGGCGCCGATCGCCCTTGCGGAGGAGCCGGTTGCGGCTGCCTTACCGTATGCCCTGAGGCTGCGCGCGGCGCAGAACTAGGCGTCCTTGTGCCGCTGGACACCGGCATCGCCTTGAGGCCATAGTCCGGGCATAAGCTCCAAGGCGCTGAAACATCCCATGGGACTCTTCACTGAGCTGTTCGCCTGGTGGACAGGCAACACTATCGGCACGCGCCTCTTCACCTGGCGCTATGGCGAACGCGTGGGTGAAGACGGTCACGGGAATGTCTATTACCGCGAGCGGGCAGGGGACCGGCGCTGGGTTGTCTATCGTAGCCTCGCCGAGCCGTCCCAAGTGCCGCCGGAATGGCATGGCTGGCTGCATCACACCGTCGATGTGCCGCCGAGCGAGGAGAGCTACGAGCCCCGCCCCTGGCAAAAGGCGCATCGGCCCAATCTGACGGGGACCTACGAGGCCTACCGCCCGCTGGGCTCGACGCTCCGCCCACAGGTCAAGGTGCCGCCTCTCGGTTATGAGCCATGGCGACCCAAATAATGCCCGCCGCCGCCTCTGAAAGGCTGGCGCCGACCCCGGTGCAGCACTGGTCCGCGTCGGACTACGCCAAGAACGGCCGCTTCGTCCAGGAGCTGGGGGGGCCCGTCTTCGCCATGCTGGGAGCGAAGCCCGGCGAGCGCGTCCTCGATCTCGGCTGTGGCGACGGCGCACTCACGGCCGAGATCAAGGCCTCGGGCGCCGATGTGCTGGGCGTCGATCTGAGCGACGAGCTTCTTGCCGTGGCCCGGATGAAGGGGCTCAACGTGCGCAAGATGGACGGGCACGCGCTCGACTTCGTCTCCGAATTCGACGCCGTGTTCTCCAACGCCGCGCTCCATTGGATGCGCGCGCCCGAGCTGGTCATCGGCGGTGTGGCGCGCGCGCTGAAGCCGCATGGCCGCTTCGTGGGAGAGCTTGGCGGCCACGGCAATGTCGCAGCCATCGCCACGGCGATGCGCGCGGTGGGCATCGCGAGCGGCGCCGATCCGGCGTTGGCCGTCCCCTGCTTTTTCCCGACGGTCGAGGAATATGGACGTCTGCTCGCCGAAGCCGGCTTCACCATTCATCAGATCGCGCTCGTGCCCCGGCCGACGCAGCTCAAGACCGGCATGGAAGGCTGGCTCAAGACTTTCGGCCGGGCCTTCTTCGACCAGTTCGAGGAACCAAGGCGCAGCGCCGCCCTGGCCGCGGTGCTCGCGCAGCTGCGGCCCTCGCTTTGCGACAGCCGGGGCGTTTGGACAGCGGACCATGTCCGGCTCAGGTTCATCGCCGAGCGCGGCGCGTGAGGGCGCCCTGCCACACCGTTGCCCAAATAATGGACGAGGCGTTGATGCGAAGGGAGCGCACCGAAGGACCAACGATCGGCCCCGATCATGAGGTGTGCGGCATGATGCAACGACGGAGAGTTCTCGCAGGCCCCGCCCGACGCGCTCTCATTTTGACGTCCATGGTCGTGCCGCTGGCGGTCTTGCCCGGCGCCGCCTCAGCCGAGTCGGTCAAAAACCCAATTGCCGTCTTTGCTGCCCTCGACAAGGTGACAGGGCGCATCTCGCATCTCGAGATCCGCATCGATCAAGCGGTCGAGTTCGGCGCGCTGAAGGTGACGCCGCGGGTCTGCGACACGCGCCCGCCGACCGAAACGCCGCACACCGCCGCCTTCGTCGAGGTCGACGAGACGAAGCTAACCGGCGAACAGCAACGCATCTTCACGGGCTGGATGTTTGCCGAGAGCCCGGGGCTTCACGCCGTGGAGCATCCGGTTTTCGACGTCTGGCTCACGAGCTGCAAGACGCCCTCGGCGCCCAAATCGGTCGAGAGCAACGAGAACTCGCCGCCGGCCGAGGCTGCGGCTGGGGCCGAACCGGAGCCCGCTCCGGCTCCCGCCGCGACGCCGGCACCGAGACCCGCACCGGCTCCCGACGCGGCGCCTCCGGAGCCTGGACTGCTGCCCTGGCAGAGACCTCCGGCCAACGCCGCCTCGAGAAATCGCTGAAATTCCTGACGGCTCACCTCGATCGCGCCAAAACGGGCGAGATGGCCGGTGACGAATTGCGTGTCGAGCAACGTGAAGCCGCCAAATCTCAGCCGCGCGACGAGATAGATCAGCGCGATCTTGCTCGCGTCGCGTGCCCGGCTGAACATGCTCTCGCCGAAGAAGGCGCGGCCGAGGTGCACGCCGTATAGGCCGCCGGTAAGTTCTCCGTCCTGCCAAACTTCAATCGTGTGGCAGTGTCCGAGCGCGAACAAGTCGCGATAGAGGCTGCGGATGCGGCCGTTGATCCAGGTCGAGCGCCTGCCTGACCGCGGCGCGGCACAGCCCTCGATCACCCCCTCGAAATCATTGTCGACCTTGACCTCGAATCCGCCGGCGCGAATTGTGCGGGCCAGCCGTTTTGGCACGTGCACACGGTCGAGAGGCAGGATGCCGCGCCGCTCCGGCTCGATCCAATAGAGCGCGTTGTCCTCAGCGCTCTCGGCCATGGGGAAGATGCCGCATGCATAGGCCTTCAACAGCACCTGCGGCGTGATCTCGATCATCACGTCGTCGATGGAAGTCATGGCCTTCTATCCGTGGCGCGGTGAGTTGGGCGACAGGTGATCCTCGAGCCAATGAATATCATAATTGCCGTCGACGATGTCCTGCTCGGACACGAGCGAGGTGAACAGCGGGATGGTGGTCTCTATCCCATCGACGACGAACTCTCCGAGCGCGCGTTTCAGCCGCATCAGGCATTCGTTGCGTGTCCGGGCATGCACGATGAGCTTCCCGATGAGACTGTCATAATAGGGCGGAATCGTGTAGCCAGCGTAAGCGCCCGAATCGACCCTGACGCCCAGGCCGCCCGGCGGATGGAAATGCGTGATGGTCCCGGGCGAGGGCCTGAAGGTGTGCGGATTCTCTGCGTTGATGCGGCATTCGATGGCGTGGCCGTTGAAGCGAATGTCCTCCTGCCGGAGCGACAGCGGCGCGCCCGCGGCGATCCTGATTTGCTCGATCACGAGGTCCAGCCCGGTGATCATCTCGGTGATGGTGTGCTCCACCTGGAGTCGCGTGTTCATCTCGATGAAGTAGAACTCGCCGCCCTCGTAAAGGAACTCGACGGTTCCCACGCCGCGATAGTTCAGCTTGCGCATGGCTTCGGCCACGGTCTTGCCGATGTGGATGCGCTCGCTTTGATTGAGCGCAGGCGAGAGCGCTTCCTCCCAAAGCTTCTGATGGCGACGCTGTAGCGAGCAGTCACGCTCGCCGAGATGGATGGCGTTGCACTGGCCGTCGGCCAGCACCTGGACTTCGATATGGCGGGGCCGCGCCAGGTATTTCTCCAGATACACGGTGTCGTCGCCGAAGGCGGCGCGCGCCTCGTTGCGCGCGGTAACAAGCGCGGCCTCTAGCTCGTCCTCGAACAGGGCAAGCTTCATGCCCCGGCCGCCGCCGCCTGCCGCCGCCTTAACCATGACCGGATAGCCGATATCGCGCGCGAGCGTTCTTGCCTCCTCGATATTCGCGACCGGTCCGTCGGACCCTGGGACCACTGGAATGCCGAGCGTGCGCGCCATCACCTTCGCCTCGATCTTGTTTCCCATGAGCCTGACATGCTCGGCAGTCGGGCCGATGAAAGTGATGCCGTGCTCCTCGAGAATCTCCGCGAAGCGGGCGTTCTCGGCGAGGAAGCCGTAACCGGGATGCACGGCGTCGGCGCCGGTGATCTCGCACGCGGCGACGATTGCCGGGATGTTCAGGTAACTGTCCTTGGCCGGCGGCGCGCCGATGCAGACGCTCTCGTCGGCAAGCCTGACATGCATGGCATGCGCATCGGCGGTGGAGTGAACGGCGACGGTGGCGACACCAAGCTCCTTGCAGGCCCGTTCGATCCGGAGTGCGATCTCTCCTCGGTTGGCGATCAGGATCTTGTCGAACATCGCGGACCGCTAGCGTTGCTCGATGACCGCCAGCGGCTCGCCATATTCGACCGGCTGGCCGTCCTCGACCAGAATGGCGATGACGGTGCCGGCTTTGGGGGAGGGAATCTGATTCATGGTCTTCATGGCTTCGACGATGAGCAGGGTTTGCCCCGCCGCGACCTTGCTGCCGACTTCGACAAAGGGGGCTGCGCCCGGCTCCGGCGAGCGATAGGCGGTTCCCACCATGGGCGAGGTGACGGTGCCGGGATGCACGACCAGATCGTCTTGGGCGGGTTTCTTCCCCTCGCGGCTCTCCCTCTTCAGCGCGTCGGCGACGGCGACGGTCGTGACCGCGCCTCCGCGCGCGACCCTGACCCGGCGACCCTCATGCTCGATCTCGATCTCAGTTAGGCCAGTCTCATCGAGAAGCGCCGCAAGCTCCCTGATGAGGTCCTTATCGAAACTGGCCCCGTCTTTCTTCATTTTGGTCCTTTCTTGCCGTCAGCCGGATTTGCCGGAAGAGATCGTGGCCGCAAGCGCCTCGATCGCCAACTCGTAGCCAAGGGCGCCGAAGCCGCAAATCACCCCTTTCGCCGCCTTCGAGATGTAGGAGTGGTGGCGGAAGGGCTCGCGCGCGAAAATGTTCGACAGATGCACCTCGGCGCTCGGGATTTCGCAAGCGAGCATGGCATCGAGCATGGCGATTGACGTATGGGTGAAAGCCCCCGCATTTACGATGAGGCCGGCCGCATCCGTCCGTGCCTCTTGAATCCAGGCCACCAGCTCGCCCTCATGATTGCTCTGGCGAAACTCTACCGAAAAACCGAGTTCCTTGGCTTTCCGCTCGCAGCGTTTGCGCAAATCCTCGAGCGTCTCCTTGCCGTAGACCTCCGGTTCCCTGGATCCAAGCAGATTAAGATTGGGACCGTTCAAGACGTAGATCGGTTTGGCCATTGGCGGTGCTGGGTGCGTAAAGGTGTCGGCCCAGCCAGTCGACATGGCCGGTTCCGGTCGAGCAAACGCGCCCCTTTAACAGCTTTTCCGCCGTTCGGCAAAAGGCACACTCGAACAACCCAACATCACGGCCACGCCGCAAGCCTCAGCAGGCCGCCTTGCAGCCCTTCTCCCGGACTTCCGCTACCTTTTCCGTGAGCTGATCGTAGAGATCGTCGGGCGCTCCGGGTATCGACCTGTCGCCGATTAGGTAGAGTGGCGTCCCCTGGAGACCGAGCTTTTGGGCAATGTCCCTGACTTCATCCAGCGACTTCTGGATCGCGGGGTCGGCCATGTCCTTCTCGAGCTTTGGGACGTCGAGCCCGATCTCGTTGGCGATGCGCAGGACCTTCTCCTTATTGGCCTTTCCGGGCTCGGTGAACAGCTTCTGGTGCATCTCGAAATATTTACCCTGCTTGTTCGCCGCCAGAGCGCCCTTGGCCGCCGCCTCGGACTCCTCGCCGAAGATCGGAAGCTCCTTGAACACCACGCGAAGCTTGTCGTCGTTATCCATGAGCTTGATGAGATCGGGCATGGCCCGGCGGCAGAAGCCGCAATTGTAGTCGAAGAACTCCACCACGGTGACGTCGCCGTTCGAATTGCCGGCGACGAACGAGTCGGGCGAGCGGAAGATCGCGTCGGCATTTTCGCTGATCGCCTTCTCCTGCTGCGCGACCTGCTCTTCCTGCTGGCGCTTGTCGAGCTCCGTTGTCATCTCGACCAGGATCTCCGGATTCTTGGTGAGGTAGTCGCGGACGATGGCGACGACCTTGCTTCGTTCCAGGCCCGTCGGCGGGGCGTCCACGACCCCCGGCCCCGAGCGCCAGATGGCGAGAATAGTGGCCGCGCTGACGAGGGCAGCCACGACGGCAGCCACCAAGGCAGTGACGAGGCCAGTCTTGAGGGTCATGCGTGAGGTCTCCGGGGGGCTAGAGTCAGTTCGTTCTGGGCACTTCGAATGAGATGATGTCCTCGGCCCTGATCCAGTTCGGCGTCCCGTTGACGAGCCCGGCTTTGGCACGCTCGGCCTGGTGCTTGGCGAGGTCGAGACGACCTTCATAGAAATAGGCTTCCGCCGACGCAAGTGACGCTTGCGCCATGAATTGCCGCTTGGCGCCGACCGCGCTCGACGTCTCGGCCTTACGGGCATAGGCTGATGCAAGCTGCCGGTAGCCCATCGCGGAGGTCTGCTCGGTGGCGAGCGCATTGCGCAGATTGGTGATCGCCTCGTCCGCGAATTTTCTGTTGTTGGTGCCGAGCAGGGCCTGCGCCAGCATGATTTGGATGAGCGGCTCGTTGGGATTGAGCTCAACTGCCTTGCGCAACGGCGCGATCGACGCCGAGCCTTCGCCGCTTTCGAACAGGAACTGGCCCTTGAGCTCGTAGAAATAGGGCCACTGCGGCTGCGCGGCGATCAGCGCGTCGAGCAGAGGCATGGCCGCCTTCACGCCCGATTGGCGGTATGTGGCGATCGCCCGCGCATAGATCGCCGGCAGTTTCTGATTGGCCGCAGGGTAACGGCTGAACACGACCTCGGGCTTGTCGAGGAAGCCGGAAAGCTTGGCCTTTATCAGCTCGTGGCGGAATCGCAGCTCGGGAGGATCGGCGACGTCATAGTAAGGGCTCGAGGTTACGAGCTCGCGCAATTGGGTGATGCGCTGCTGCGGCAGCGGGTGGGTCATCAGGTAGGGGTTGATGCCTTGGATGCCGCGAAGCTTGTCTGCGAGCACCTCGAACGTTTCGAGCATGCCCTTGCCAGACTGCTTCGCGGCGTTGAGGAAGGTCATGGCCGCCTGGTCGGCAGAGGACTCTTCCGTCTGCCGATACGCAAGCACGCTGCGGAGCGCCGCGTCGGTCCCGCCGAATGCGGCGCCCATGCCGACCTGGCCGACGCCGGGTGCGCCGGCGATCGCGCCTCCGGCCATGGCTGCGAGGCCGAGCAATTGCAGCATGAGCGCCGCCGACTTCGCCTTGGAGACCTGTGTACGCAGCCGGGCGAGGTGCCCGCCGGTGATATGGCCGCTCTCATGCGCGATGACGCCGATCACCTGATTGGGCGTCTCCGCCATCATCAGAGTGCCGGCATGTATGAACATGTTGTGCCCGTCGACCACGAAGGCGTTGAAGTTCCGGTCGTTGACGATGTGGATCTTGATGTTCTGCGAACCGAGGCCGGCCGTGCGAAAGATTGGCTTGGCGTAGTCGCGGATCAGCGATTCCGTCTCGGCGTCGCGGATCAGGCCGGCGGCGTCGGCCGTCGTGGAAACGACGAGGCCGGCGATTAGCGTCGTCACGAAGCCCGTACGGAGCTTCAGCGGCGCTTTATAGGATCGGAATTGAGCCAGAGGAGGCATGGTTCGGCTTGATCGTATAGGCTTGCGCAGGTTGGGCAAAGACGCCGGTTTGTGCTTAGCCCTTCCTCGGACGCCCGCATCAGGCTAGCTAGCCGCTTCCAACCCCGTCCTTGCCAAGGTTTGTCTGGCTTGACTTTTGAATACGGCGACAACGTGACAGTTGCGCCGCCACTCCATCAACTAAGCGCGAGGTTTCCGGCTTGAAAACTGAAACTTCCGGTTCGTCGGGATTGCCGCGGCCGCTCGCCACGCAACGAGCCATCGACCCGTTCATCGTCATGGATGTGATGCGCGAGGCGAACGCGCGCGAGGTCAGCGGCGAGGACATCATCCACATGGAGGTGGGTCAGCCGGCGACCCCCGCGCCGCGCGCGGCCCGCGAGCGCGCCAGGCAAGCCCTGGTCTCGGACCGGCTCGGCTACACCGACGCCCTCGGCCTGCCCGCACTTCGCGAGCGGATCGCCCGCTATATAAGCGAGCGCTATGGCGTGGCGGTTCCGCCTGAGCGCGTAGTCGTGACGGCGGGATCGTCGGCCGGCTTCGTCCTCGCCTTTCTCGCCGTGCTCGATCCCGGCGCGGCACTGGGCCTGCCTTCGCCCGGCTACCCCTGCTACCGCCAGATCCTGAAGGCGCTCGGCCTTCGGCCGCGCCTGATCGAGACCTTGGGCCAAGGGCGCTGGATGCCGACGGTTGCCGATGTCGAGCGGCTCGCGGCCGAGAACGTCGCGGGGCTCTTGCTCGCAAGCCCGAACAATCCGACGGGCACCATGACGCTCGGCTTGCGCCTCGCGGAGATCGCGGCGGCCTGCCGCTTGCATCGCTTGTGGCTTATCTCCGACGAGATTTATCACGGGCTAGAATACGACGTGTCCGCGGAGACGGCGCTTCGCCATTCCGATCAAGCGATCGTCGTGAACAGCTTCTCAAAATATTTCAGCATGACCGGCTGGCGGATCGGCTGGCTCGTGGTGCCGGACACGCTGGTGCGGCCGATCGAGCGGCTGGCCCAGAATCTCTACATCTCGCCGCCGACGATTTCACAGATTGCCGCACTCGGCGCCTTCGAGGGGATCGAGGAGCTGGAGGAGATTAGGGGTGTGTATGCGCGGAGCCGTGCCATGCTGCTCGAGGAGCTCGCGCGGTCGGGCTTGTCCGCCATCTTGCCCGCCGACGGCGCCTTCTATCTCTATGCCGATGTGGGCCGCTTCACCGCCGATAGCGAGGCGTTCGCCCAGACCATGCTCAAGGAGATCGGCGTGGCGGTCACGCCCGGCATCGATTTTGACGCCGAGCGTGGCCGGAGCTATGTGCGCTTCTGCTATGCAGGGGCGGAGGCCTTGATGCGCGAGGCGGCGCGGCGCATCGGCCCCTGGATCAGGACGCGGTAGAAGCGTGCCGCGGGCACGCTTCCCTGCCATCGAAGGCTTTAGCGCGACCACCAGCCTCTGCGCCGGGGTGCTTCAGGCTGGCCTTCGCTCTCGACGAGCGCCGCATCGCCGTCAGGCTTCTCGCGCGCCGCCGCGACGCTGAACTTGGGCTCAGGCTCGCGACGCGGCCGCCCGGCCGCAACGACTTCGTCGTTCTTCGGGGCTCTCGGCTCGCGCGCCCTGCCATTCGCGCTTTCGTCACGCGCGGGGGCAGGGGTTTCGGCCTGAGCTTCCGGACGTTGTGCCTCTCCTCCCGAAGCCGCGGCTCCGCCCTGAGCATCGTCGACATGCCGAGGCTCGCCGCCCGGCTGCTGCGGCCGCTGGCCTGAGCGGCCCCTGCGTCCGCCGCGTCGTCCACGGCGGCGGGGCGATCTGCGGACTTGGCTGTCGGAACCGGCCTCGGCCGCTCCCTCGGCGCCGGCCTCCAGCACGGCCATGTCTTCTATTTTGTCTTCTTCGTCCTCTTCGGCTCTCTCGGACCTTGCGGCGACCGGCAGCCGCTCGAACTCTGTGCTGCCTTCTCCGTGGCGCTTGCGCCGGCGTCGGCGCGACCGTCTCCGGCCTTGCTCGCCTTCCTGCTCGGCAGTGGGCGCCGCGGCAGGAGCGGGAAGGGCGGCTCCCTCTTCGCGATGGTGCGCCCAGTCCATGTGAACGACCGTGCCCTCGCCGTCGACATGCGCGCCTTCAGCGGGCCGCTCGATCACGAATTGCGAGATATGCATCTCCTGATTGGCCGTCACGGTCACGGGGATCTTGTAGCGATATTCGATGTCCTTCAGGTGCGACCGCTTCTGATTGAGAATGTAGAGCGCGACGTCCACCGCGGTGGTGGCAACCAGCGGCATCACACCGTCGGTTATGAGGCGATCCTCTATCGAGCGCAGGATGTCGAGTGCAACAGATTCGACGGAGCGCACGATGCCCGTCCCCTGACATATCGGGCACGACGTGGTCGAGCCTTCGAGCATCCCGGTTCTGAGGCGCTGGCGCGACATTTCGAGTAGACCGAAATGGCTGATGCGTCCGACCTGGATGCGGGCCCGGTCGTTGCGCAACGACTCTTTCAGACGCCGCTCGACCAGCCGGTTGTTGCGGCGCTCGTCCATGTCGATGAAGTCGATGACGATGAGGCCGGCCAGGTCGCGCAAGCGAAGCTGCCGCGCGATCTCCTCGGCGG
>JBOHJE010000038.1:0-11983 GCA_050728375.1 Methyloceanibacter sp. | reverse complement strand
CGACACGACCTATCTCGTCTCGTCCAGGAAATATACCGGCTTCGAGGACTACCCCTTCCCCGAGGAATATCCGACCTATCCCTCGCATCGGGAGACGCTCGCCTATCTGCGTGCTTACGCCCTCAATTTCGGCATTCTCGACAAGATCGAGTTCGACACCACGGTCGAGCGCGCCGAGCGCGCGCAAGACGGCTGGCGCGTCCAGGTCGCCGGCGAGGAACGCCCCCGCTTCTACCGCGCCCTCGTCATCGCCAATGGCCATCATCATGTGCCGCGCACGCCGAATATCCCCGGCACCTTCACCGGCGAGATCTTGCATTCGCGCGACTACCGCAGCGTGAAGCAACTCGCCGACAAGCGCGTGGTGGTGGTCGGCTCGGGCAATTCCGGCTCCGACATCGTCGTCGATGCGACGAGCGTCGCGCAGAGGATTTATCTGAGCATGCGCCGCGGCACTTATTTCGTGCCGAAATTCATCTTCGGCCGGCCCATGGATGGCATCATCAATTTCTGCGAGAAGATCCCCATGCCGCGCTGGCTGCGCAACCGGCTCTACACCCACTGGCACAGGCTGATGGTGGGTAAGAATGAGCGCTACGGGCTTCCCGAGCCCGAGCATCGCATCATGGATTCACATCCGACCATGAACACGGTGTTGCCCCAGCTCGTGGCTCATGGCCGCATTGGGATCAAACCCGAGATCACTGAGTTCGCTGGCAACAAGGTCCGCTTCAGCGACGGCAGCGAGGTCGAGGCCGATCTCGTCGTCTATGCTACGGGCTACGAGATCGCCATCCCGTTCATCGACAACGGCCTGATCTTCGCTCCCAATAAGAGCCCGCTCTTCTATCTGAATGTCTTCCACCCCGAGCATGACGATCTCTTCGCCGTCGGGCTCATCCAGGCGAACGGCAGCATCTGGCGCCTCGCCGACTATCAATCGCAGCTCATTGCGAGCTACCTGGTGGCTCTCGCCGAGCTCCACGAACGCGCCGCGTGGTTCAAGAAGCTGAAGGCGCAGGGTCACGAGTCGATGGCGCAAGGCAGCTACGTGCAGAGCGACCGGCACCGGCTCGAGGCCAACTATTTTTCCTACCTTCGGATGTTGAAGCGGCACCTCCGCCGCTTCGGGCCAATGGCGAAGGCGGAGCTCAGATCGGGCCGCCTCACGGCTGCGCCCGCAGGCTGGGCGATTCCCGCACTTGCCAAGAACTGAGTCCGATCTCTAGGATTCGGACGGCCGTCCGACGCCCGTATAGACAAGGCCGGCCGCCGCCGCTGGCGCTGGACGATAGACGTTGCGCAGATCGACCAGCACGTCGCCCCCCGCATCCGCAACCTCAGCTTCTTGAGGTCGAGCGCGCGGACCTCGTTCCATTCCGTCACCACCACGGTCACATCCGGCTGATCGGCCGCCTCCATCGCGCTGCTGCACCAGATCACATCGGCAGAAGCGACACGGCGTTCTCGCGCCCATGCGGGTGGTGGGCTCTGACCAAGTTGCCACGCTCCTGGATCATCGGAATGATGATGAGGCTTGGCTCCTCGCGCGCGTCGTCGGTATCGAGTTTGAAAGAGAGCCCGAGTACCGACCGTCTTGCCGGACAGAGACCCCCCGGCCGCGCGCTCGATACGGCCCGCCATCGAGATCTTTCGCTCCGAGTTCACTGTCTGCACTTGCTCGATGAGAGACACCGGCTGGCGTGCATCGCGCGCCGTGCGGATCAGAGCCCGACGTCCTTGGGAAAACAGGATCCGCCGGAGCCGGGACCCGGATGCAGGAACTTAGCGCCGATGGGCCCATCGGCGCCGATCACGGTCGCCAAATCCTGCACGTCGGCCCCGACGACCTCGCGCTGGAGGATCTCCTCGAACCGCGGCTCCTAAATCGGCACGTCGCCCTGGCGAAGCTGGTATCCGGACACCGTCTTTGTCGATGCAGGTAACATTCCAGCCGAACTCCGCAAAGCAGGCCGCTGAAACGAGCCCGACATAACCGGCTCCGATCATGCAGATGTTCACGGAATGTGCCTTTGGCTGCGAGAAGCGCCCAAAGTAAGGTTTCCTAGTTCATTCCGATGTTAGCTTCAATGCAGTGGCGGCCAAGTTGGGACTGGAGCGGGCCAACCCCATTGACTAGGGTCTGCCGCGGATTGGCTAAGACATTAGTGGGATGGGCCCTCGTCTTCTCTATGTCCTCATCGTGGGGACTGTGATCGTCGCTTCGCTCGCCTTGCGGGTCTGGGATCCGGCCCCGGTCGCGAGATTGAGGTCGCTGGTCTTCGATGCCTATCAGCGCGTGAACCCACGCAACTTCGATCCTGCCCTGCCGGTACGAATCGTCGACATCGACGAGGAATCCCTGGAGCGGCTGGGACAATGGCCCTGGCCGCGCACGATACTCGCCGACCTCGTGCAGAAGCTCGGCAGCAACGGTGCGGCGGCCATCGGCTTCGATATGGTGTTCCCCGAGCCGGACCGGATGTCGCCCGCCAATGCCGTGCGGTATTGGCCGCAATCCCAGACGCTCGAAGCCCTGAAGACCGAAGTCGAGAAGCTCCCCTCCAACGATGAGCTGTTCGCTGCCGCGATCAAGGAAGCCCCAGTGGCTATGGGGTTCATCGCCTCGCCCCAGGCCGAGACCCTCCCCGAGACCAAGGCCGGCGTCTCCCATGGCGGCGACGACCCGCGGCTTTTTGCGCCCTACTACCCGGGCGCCGCGGCGAGCCTCAAGGAGCTTCTGGACCCGGCGCGAGGCGCGGGCTCCCTCAACTGGATTCCCGAGCACGACCAGATCATCCGGGCGATGCCCATGGTGGTCCGCGTCGGCGACACGCTTTATCCGTCGCTGCCGGTCGACCTGCTCAGACTTGCCCAAGGCGCCTCGACCTACGTTATCAAGTCATCTGGAGCGAGCGGTGAGAAGGCCTTCGGCGAACAGACCGGCATCGTCAAAATCCGTATCGGAGACTTCGAGGTGCCGACCGCGGCGAACGGCCAGATGTGGATCAGGTTCACGCCGCAGTCCAAGGACCGCTACCTGCCCGCGTGGAAGGTGTTGAGCGGCGAGATCGGCAGGGAGGACATCGAAGGCACCATCCTGCTCATCGGCACGAGCGCCGCGGGCCTTCTCGACCTGAGGGCCACACCGCTCGAAGCCTCGGTCCCCGGCGTCGAGCTGCACGCGCAAGCCGTCGAGCAGATCCTAGAGGGAACGTTTCTGCACCGGCCCGACTTCGCCACACCTGCCGAGCTTTTCTACATCCTCCTGCTCGGGATTCTCATCGCCGTGCTGATCTACCGCGCCGGCGCCGTGGGCAGCGCAATACTCGGCCTCGCTGCGATCGCAACCGTAGTGGGCATCTCCTGGTATGCCTTCGACGCGTTGGGCTGGCTTGTCGATCCGGTCTATCCGGCACTTTCCCTTGCCGCCATCTTCATAGCCGGCTCTCTGTT
The DNA here is from genome assembly GCA_050728375.1 of Methyloceanibacter sp. GTDB lineage: Bacteria > Pseudomonadota > Alphaproteobacteria > Rhizobiales > Methyloligellaceae > Methyloceanibacter. The sequence continues at coordinate 8,527 of JBOHJE010000038.1, read as the reverse complement.
CGTCTTTCTGCGCACCGAACGGGAGCGCAACCGCGTGCGAAACGCGTTCTCCCACTACATGGCGCCCGCCTTAGTCGAGCGGCTGGCCGACGAGCCTGACAGGCTGAAGCTCGGCGGCGAGACGCGCGACATGACGCTCCTGTTCAGCGACGTGCGCGGCTTCACCACGATCTCGGAAGGACTCGATGCCGAGGAACTCACGCGTTTCCTCAACAGCCTTTTCACGCCCTTGAGCAACATCATCCTCGAGGAGCAAGGCACCATCGACAAATTCATGGGCGATGCGCTCATGGCCTTCTGGAACGCGCCGCTCGACGACAGCAACCACCCGAGCCACGCCTGCAGTGCGGCCTTGCGCATCATGCAGGCGATGATGGACCTGAACGATCGATGGCGCCGGGAGGCCGAATCCAAGGATCGGCCCTACCGAGAGGTGAAGCTCGGTATCGGTCTCAACACCGGTGTTTGCTGCGTCGGCAATCTCGGTTCGGAGACACGCTTCGACTATTCGGTGATCGGCGACAATGTGAACGTCGCTTCGCGTCTCGAGGGCCAGTCGAAGACCTACGACCTCATGACGATCGTCGGGGAGACGACCAAGGCGCGCGCCCCCGACTTTGCTTTTCTCGAGATCGACCTCCTGAAGGTGAAGGGTAAGACCGCCGCGACGCGCATCTTTGCCTTGCTGGGCGACAATGCCCTCAAGGAAAGTAAGGACTTCATCGACCTGACCGCCCGGCACGGCGAGTTTCTCGCCCGCTATCGCGCTAAGGAGTGGGACGCGGCAGAGGCGCTCAACTTCGAATGCGCGAAGCTCAACGGCGCCGAGCTCGACCGGCTCTATTGGCTCTACCGCGAACGCATCGCGGCGTTCCGCGTGACCCCGCCCCCGCCGAACTGGGATGGGACTTCCGAAGCCTTGTCGAAGTAGGGCCGATGCCCGAACACGCGATCCTTGTCCTCGCCGCAGTGGCGCTGCTGATGCTGAAGCACACGGCGGCGGATTTCTTCCTTCAGACCCCGTACCAGTATTTGAACAAGGGAACATACGGGCATCCCGGCGGCATTCTGCACAGCGCTATCCACGTGGCGCTCACGCCTTTGGTGTATCTCGTCCTGCTGCCGGGCTCGCTCACGATCGCCGCGGCGATCGCCGTCGGCGAGTTCGTCGTTCACTACCACGTGGACTGGGCGAAGGAGCAGATCACGCATCGCAACGCTTGGACCGCAAACGACCGCGGCTTCTGGCGTGCGCTGGGCGCCGACCAGTTCCTCCATGGCCTGACCTATGTCGCCATCGTCGCGGTGCTGATTGCCGCCTCGACCTAGCCATTCGGGCCGCCTTGCCCGGCGATGACGTGGAGGCGTGAAGGCCTAAGGGCCTAAAGCAGGGCGGAGATCTCGCGATTGGCGAATTCGAGGCGATCGGAGAGCAGCCTGATAATGAGCTTGTGCAAGGCTGCCGCGGCGGCGGAGTCCTCCTCCTGCATCCTGTCAAAGGCCTCGCGCGTCAGTCTGTAGACCACGGTGGGCTCCTCCGCGATCACGCTCGCGGTTCGCGGCATATGGCGGTAGAAGCCCATCTCGCCCACCACCGTATGCCCCATCATACGCCTCAGCCTGAGCGGCCGCGCATGCTCATCGAGAATGGTGATGGCCACACAGCCCGAGGCCTGAAACACCACCGACTCCGAAGCCTCGCCTTGCTTGAACACGAACGAGCCCGTATCGAGCTCCTGCCGCTCCATGAAGGCGGCGATGCGGTCGAAATCGATCTGCCCTCCGAACTCCTTCTGCAACCAGGTCTCGAAGTTATGGGCAGATGCAGCGCCGACTTCGTGATGCAGCAGGATCATATCCTCGCACCACTCGATGGCCTCGTTACGGCTGCCGAAGCGCTGATGCGACCGCTTGCTGCCAAAGAAGCCAGCGCTCTCGAAACTCGTCCCCATCAGCTCGTTCAGGCCGCAAAACGCGAGCGTGACGCCGTGCTCCTCGCAATAATTGCGTAGCTTGACGAGGCTCAGCACCGCGGATGTATCGAGTCCCTGCACGGCGCCGAAGTCGAGTACCACGTAGCCGACAGGCTTATCCTGTTGCTCTTCGATCGCGCGCGTGATGCGCTCGAAGAGACCGTTGGATGAGCCGAAAAAGATGAAGCCAGAGAGCCAGAAAACGTGCACGCGCTTGCCCTCGTCGTGCAGTAGGCGCGTTTGCTCAGGGGAGCGCTCCACATTACTTGAGAACTCGTAGCGAGTAAGATGGCGCCTGATCACGCCGATGCGGCTGTAGCTGAGCGCGAAGAGAAGGCACGCGCCGATCACGCCGAGCACAACGCCGAGCAGATAGCCGAAATAGCAGATGACGATGGCGATCGCGATCGCTAGCGCAAGGTCGGTTCGCGAGCGCTGCGCCGGTGAGCGTAAGAGCGCTTCGATAAGGATCATGACGCCGAGATAAGCGAGCATGCCGCCGAGTATCGCCTTCGGCACGAAGCTGCCGATATCGGCGCCGGCAAACAGCACCAGCGCACATACAAGCGCCACGCACACGCCGCTGGCGCGCGTCACGGCGCCCGCCTCGTGCAGGAGCAGGCTGTTGTTCAGCGACAAATTGCCCGCCACACCGCCAAGCAGCGAGGCGAGCACATTGGCAAGGCCGTTGTTGCGGAACTCCTTGTCGAGATCCGCCGATTTTTGCCGCGCCACTTCGAGGCTCGATACATCGAGGAGCATGGAGATGGCGGTCACGCCGCAGACGGCGCCGATTTCTGCGCTGCTCCGCGCGAGCACACCCCAATCGATATTGTGCTCGGCCATGGCGGCGAGCGGCCACCACAGATGGAGCGCGCCGACGGCCCGAAGGAACCAGCCCCGGCTCACATCCTCCGAGACGAGGCCCAATAGCACGGCATTCATGACCACGAGGAACACGATGAAGGCGATCGGCAGGGTCAAGAAGGCATCCAACCAGCGACGCAGCAAGACGATGAACAGCGCGAAGAGGAGGCCGACGCCGATCTGAGGCGCGTAATCCGCTGCGACCATCGGCGCCCAGCTCAACGGCGACAGTGTCAGGTTGTTGCCGGTGATGACCTCGACACCACCGGTGATGAGCAGCCAGCCCGAGGCCGCGAGGAAGCCGCCGATCACCGGATAAGGAACGAAGCGCAGCCACTGGCCGAGCTTCAGGGCCCCCACGCCGAACAATAAGATGCCGGTCAGAAACGTGCTGACGGTGATCGCCACCAGCACGTTGATGACCATCGCATCGGTGCTCGCGTTCTTGGCCGCGAGATCGGCGGCCACGGTCGAGGCCAGCACGCTCATGACCGCCACGGCGGGCGTGTCGGGCCCCGCATCGGCGGGCACGAGCGTGGTCGTCAGGGCGACGACAACGCCGGTCACCACCGTTCCCATGATGAGAGCGGCGAGCCCGAGCGGAAAACCGGCGGCGATCGAGCCCTGGAAGATCAGGGCGCTGAAGGAAATGCAGTAAGCGACATTGACGACGGCTGAAATCGTGCCCGCCAGCGCGTCACGCCCGAGCGTCGACGCATCGATGTTGCGCGGGCGTCTCAGCGCCAAATTCGCGAGCAGAGACAAGAGCGTTATGCGGAAAGTTCACCGGTTGCGTTGTGGCCGATCATGGCTGGGGCCGGCAACAATGCAAGGTAAAAATGGCGGAGGCGCGGGCGATGCCGGGTTTGGCAGTCGTCAATGGCGCCCTGCCGAGCGCCTGAGCCGGTCGGCAAGCGTTCGCATCACCGCGATGGCGAAGAAGGGCGTTTCATGTACCAGGAACAGGAAGTTCTTCTCGTTGATGGGGGCGAGTTCGCACAGAGTCTTGGCGCGCACAGTAGCGCTTCGGGGCGAGCCATCGATCAACGCCATCTCGCCGAACAGGCCGCCGGCGGACAGCGTCTCGACCACCATGCCGTCCCGCTCGATCTCCACTTCGCCCGAGCGGTCGAGCGAACGACCATGCTACCCTATGAAGGCACCGCTACAAGACTGTGAAAAGCTCCGGCGAGCGGCCCCGCACCTGCTTGGCCGTGACGGCCTCAAGCCTCGGCCGCCATCTGGAAACGTCGAGGGCCCGATCGATCGCCCAGTTTCCCTCCCGCCCTGGCTCGCGGCAGGCGTCTTCAAGCAACCCATTGAAAACGCTGCGGGGCACCAGCATGAAGCCGAGCTGACTCAGTTCCCCGCTCATGCGCTTACCGCCGATAAGCGCAAACCCCCAATGTTCGAGGTGACAGCTGAGCGTGACGAACGCCGCCTTGGCCGCACCTCGCGCCCGCGAATGCATAGCCTCGATGAAGAAGGCCTTCCCCACGCCGACTCCGAACAAGCCGCCGGCGAGGCGTCCCGTGGCGTCCCACACTTCGACCGAGTGCGCGCGGCCTGCCTCGTGGAGCGCGACATGGCCGTCGACGAGCCGGGAAGGGATGCCGGTTCGTCCCGGACGAGGCCCTGGAAATGCGTCGCAGCCGTGGACGATCGCCTCGAAGTCCCGATCGAAGGTCACCTCGAATGTCTTGGCGCGCAATTCGATCCGCGTCCTCTCTGAGATATAGATGGTCTCAGGGAACGAGACCATGCGGGCCGAAGGCGCCCACCATCTTGCCCGGCCGCCGCGTTCACCTGGGTAAAGTCCCTTGGCGTAGGCTGCGCACAGTATCGGCACGCTTAAATCTGCACAGTTTCCGGCAAGCCCGTCCGGATCGCGCGACGCGCGCTCGGGGTCCGGCAGCGCTCCACGGTATCGGGCCAGGACACCGAAATTGTTCGGCAAACGCGATAACTGGACGAACACGATAACCCCCAACATGCAAACGTAAACAGTCAGGCCGCTTTGCCGGCAGCGCCTCTGCTTCCAGGTTGCCAATCGGCGACCACCTCGGGGCCGGCCTCGACCGTCCAGCTTCCCTTGCGCCCGCCGTCCCTTGCGCGTTCCGAGACAAGCCTCAGATAACCCGGGCACGGGATGAGACGGAAACCCATGTCCAGAATCGTCGGCGTCGCCCACTTGCCGTCGTGCAGCGCGTAGCCCCACCTCGCGAGATGCCAATTCAGCACCGAGAAGCCGAGCTTTGACGTGTTAGGCTCGTGCGAGAATTGAGACTTGGTGACGAACACGCGCCCCAGCGCGACGCCATAACCGCCGCCGGCCAGATCGCCTCTGCGCAGAGCGGCGCTGTGCGCCGGTCCTGCCAGACGATCGCGTTGGCCAGCGGCCTTCCTGTTGCTCTTTCCCAGACCAAAGTGGTCTCGCGCTGATTGGCGATGCCGATAACGGCGATGCTTTCAGCGCCGACGCCGCTCACGACTTCGCGGCCGACCTGGAGGACAGAACGCCAGATCTCGTCCGGGTCGTGCTCCACCTCTCCCGGCGTCGGGTAGATCTGGGTAATCGAGACTTGCGCGCTCGCCCGCGCGCGGCCTGCCTCATCGAACAGGAGGGCGCGCGTGCTCGTCGTCCCCTGGTCGATCGCGAGGACGAAGGCGGGCGCGCTCATTGCGCAGGCACGCCGCCCGTCTCGCTCAGAATCCAGCCGCAATATTCCGCGCTGCCGCCTTCGGTGGGCAGTACGAGCAGCGCGGGGATCTCGTAGGGATGTAGCCGCTTCACCTCGCCCATGACTTTCTCGGCAACCCCCGCCCGGGTCTTGATGATCATGGCGACCTCGTTGGCCTCCTCGCGGGTCCCCTTCCATTCGAAGATGGAGATCATCCCCGGAAACATGTTGACGCACGCGGCGAGACGCGCCGCAACCAGGGCGTCGCCAACCCGCTTCGCGTCCTCAAGTCCCGGAAAAGTCGTGTAGATCAGGACCGGATGTTCCTCGTTCCCCATAATTTTCACCTGTTAGGCGTGCTCCGAGAGACTTGCGGTACCGGGGCACGGTCTCATTTATAGTGCCCGCTTCTTTGAGCTAAGTCCAAACATCGAACCGCCATGCCCCGTTTCGAAAAGATCGCCTTCATTGCCAGCGAGACCCAGGAGGCGGTGGACGCGCTCAACACGCTAGCCACACGCTATGGCAACGCAGCGCCCGAGGCGGCCGACGCCATTGTCGCGCTCGGCGGCGACGGGCTGATGCTTCAGACGATGCATCGCCATCTCAACAGTCGCATCCCCATCTACGGCATGAACCGAGGCTCCGTGGGCTTCCTTCTCAACGACTATCGCGAGAACGGCTTGACGGAGAGGCTCGAGGCCGCCGAGATCAGCACGATCCACCCCTTGCGGATGACCGCTTACGACAAGCAAGGAGCGGAGCACGAGGCGCTCGCCATCAACGAGGTGTCTCTATTCCGGCAGATCTATCAGGCCGCCAAGCTCAGGATCGCTGTCGACGGCAAGGTGCGTCTCGACGAACTGATCTGCGACGGCGTTCTGGTGTCGACCCCTGCCGGCAGCACCGCCTACAATCTTTCGGCGCATGGGCCGATCCTGCCCATCACCGCGCCGCTGCTCGCGCTCACGCCGATCAGCCCGTTCCGGCCGCGACGCTGGCGCGGCGCTCTGCTTCCGAATGAAGCCGAAGTAACGCTCACGGTTCTGGAGCCGGGAAAGCGGCCAGTGAGCGCCGTGGCCGATCACACCGAGTTCCGTGACGTCGAGACCGTCGAGATCCGCGAAGAGAGCGGCATCGACATCTTCATGATGTTCGATCCCGGCCATAGCCTTGCCGAGCGAATTCTGGCGGAGCAATTCGGCTATTGAGGCGAGGCCGGTCGTTTGGCGGTCATGGCCGCGTCAGCGTGAAGACCTCGTCGATCACCGCATAATCGCCATAGCCGAGCCGTGCGATCGGCTTGAGTCGTGTCACGTCCACCCTGCCGTCGACGATCGCTTCGTCGGCGATATGCACGCCGACCACCTGGCCGAGGACGATCGCATGCGTTCCGGGCCTTCCCTCGGGACCGGGCAGCTCGATAGTGCGCCAGTAGCGGCACTCGAAGGCAACCGGCGATTCCTTCACGCGCGGCGGCGCCACGAGCCGGGAAGGCGCGGCCGTCAATCCGGCAAGCGCCATCTCGTCGACCTCCGGATTGACCGGGACCGAAGTCCGGTTCATGGCATTCCGCAGATCATAGGTCGCGAGCGAGCAGACGAATTCTCCGGTCTCCTCGGCGTTCCGCTGGCTGTCCTTCCTGCCCCCGGAAGAAAACATCACAAAATGGGGATCGGTGGAGACCGCGTTGAAGAAGCTGTAAGGCGCGAGATTGACCACGCCGTTCCTGCCGAGCGTCGAGATCCAGCCGATGGGACGCGGCGCGACCAGCGCCTTGAACGGATCCCGCTGAAGCCCGTGGGTGTTGGCAACCGCGTCGTAGAACATCGCTATCCCGGAACGGAAAACTAAGGCCGCCAGGCCATGACGATATCGGCAAGCGGGGGACGCTCGCGCTCCTCGGGCTTTTCCTTTGCCGTGCCAATATAGATGAAACCCGCGACGCGCTCGTTGTCGGCAAGCCTGAGCGCCTTCCGCACGCCCTCACTATAGGCATACCATTCGGTGATCCATTGCGCGCCATAACCGAGCGCCGTCGCCGCCACGATGAGATTCTGGCAGGCGACGCCGGCGGACAGAATCTGCTCCCACTCCGGAGTGGCCGGATTGTCCACGACCTGCGAGATCGCGGCGATGACGAGCGGCGCGCGCAGGAACCGTCTCGCCTCGTTCTCGAGCCTGAACTTCCCAGGATCCGTCTCCTCGGTCGCGCAGGTCTCAGCCAGCACCTTGCCAAACGCCTCGCGGACCTCACCCTGGAACAGTACGAAGCGCCAGGGCACGAGCTTCTTGTGGTCGGGGACTCGCGAAGCTGCGATGAGGATTTGGCTCAGCTCGGCTTGGCTCGGGCCCGGCTCGCCGAGGCTGTTGGCCGAGACCGAACGCCGGGTCAGAAGGTGGTCGAGGATGGGGTTGGACATGAACCGACGATAACTTGCTAAGGTCGTGTTCCCTAACTCGAAACCAGGCCTCCAACAATGGCGGATTGGGGCCGTCCGAAACCCGCCAGACACCGCAAATCGGCCTCATTCCAGACGGAATTTCGCTCCGATGCGCGGCCCGGAAACCGTTATAAGGGTGGGCAGCGGACCTATCGGAGCGAACGCAATGCGGGGGATACGCTGCACGGCCCGACTGCTGCTTTGTTGCGCCACCGCCCTCAACGCGGGCCTCGCCGCGGCGAAGGACCCACCTCCTCGCCCCACCCCCAAATCAGCCACCAAGCCGTCTCCTGAACCGGATTTGTCGCCTACGATCTTCGTGATCGATGGCTCGAAAAGCATGAACGAAAAGATCGACAAGGCGATCAAGATCGACTCCGCGGGGTCAATCGTCGGCCAAGCGGTGAGCGACTATACCGGCCAGTTCGCGTTTGGGCTTGTCGCCTTCGGCCATCGCAAATCGTCAAACTGCGCCGACAGCGAGATCTTGGCCAAGCCGGGCGAGCTCACGACAGACACCGAGGAGAGGTTGCTCGGGGGGATCAAGGCCAAGGGGCAGGCC
>JBOHJE010000037.1:0-6355 GCA_050728375.1 Methyloceanibacter sp. | reverse complement strand
AGATATGCATGTCCTCATCGGCGGTGATCGTGAGGGGGATGCGGTAGCGCTGCTGGATATCGTTCAGATGGGCGCGCTTCTGATTGAGAATGTAGAGCGCGACATCGACCGCAGTGGTTGCGACGAGCGGCACCACGCCGTCGGTGATAAGCCGGTCCTCGATGGAACGGAGAATGTCGAGCGCGACGGACTCGATGGAGCGCACCATGCCGGTCCCCTGACACATGGGGCAAGGCTTGGTCGAGCCTTCGAGCATGCCCGTCCGCAAGCGCTGGCGCGACATTTCGAGCAGGCCGAAATGGCTGATGCGCCCGACTTGAATGCGTGCGCGGTCGTTGCGCAAGGACTCCTTCAGGCGCCGTTCCACCAGCCGATTGTTGCGGCGCTCGTCCATGTCGATGAAGTCGATCACGATCAGTCCCGCAAGGTCGCGCAGGCGAAGCTGCCGGGCGATCTCCTCGGCTGCCTCGAGATTGGTCTTGAGCGCGGTGTCCTCGATATTGTGCTCGCGCGTGGCCTTGCCCGAGTTCACGTCGATCGAGACGAGCGCCTCCGTCTGATTGATGACGATGTAGCCGCCTGATCTCAGCACAACCTGCGGTGAGAACATCGCCGCCAACTGACGCTCGACCTGATAGCCGATGAAGATCGGCTCCGGCTCCTTGTAGGGTTTCACGTTCTTGGCATGGCTCGGCATGAGCATGCGCATGAAGTCCTTGGCCTCGCGATAGGCGTCGTCGCCGGCGACCAGCACCTCGTCGATGTCCTTGTTGTAGAGGTCGCGGATCGAGCGCTTGATGAGGCTGCCTTCTTCGTACACCAGCGCGGGCGCCGTCGACTTCAAGGTCAGGTCGCGGACCGTCTCCCAGAGCCTCAGCAAATAATCGTAGTCGCGCTTGACCTCGGTCTTGGTGCGCTGGGCGCCTGCTGTGCGGATGATGAGCCCCGTGCCCTCAGGCACCTCGAGCTCCCCGGCGATCTCGCGCAGGCGCTTGCGGTCGGTCGGCTGGGTGATCTTGCGTGAGATGCCGCCGCCGCGCGCCGTGTTCGGCATGAGCACGGTGTAGCGGCCGGCGAGCGAGAGATAGGTGGTGAGCGCCGCGCCCTTGTTGCCGCGCTCCTCCTTCACGACCTGCACGAGGATGATCTGGCGCCGCCGGATCACCTCCTGGATCTTGTAGGGGCGGCCGCGCCGGCGGCGGGCCCGTTCGGGCAATTCCTCGAGCGCGTCCTCCGAACCCACGGATTCGACGTTCTCGGTCGCGGTCTCGCCCTGGCTGTCCTTCACCTCGACCGGCTGACCGACGGCCTCGCCGCCTTCGTCGTCATCCTCGTCATGATCGTCATCGTCGCCCGTCGGGGGGATGTCCTCGACGGCCGACCCTACCTCCAGGTCGGTGACGGCCGGCGGCTCGGCAGGCTCACCCACCTCGTGGACGAGGTCGGCCTGTTCCAGCGCAACGGTGGTGACCTCGCGGGCCACATCCGCCTCGGCTTCGTCATGGAACTCGCTCGCAGCCTCGTCCTTTGGCGAGGTTGCCTCGGGACGCGCGTCTCTTCTTTGATCGTGCCGTACGCGGCCTCTGCGGCTACGCCGCCTCCGGCGCCCTGCTGCGGCCTCGTCCTCGGCGGCTTCTTCGGCCGAGGCGCGGCTTTGCTCCGCAGCCTCTTCCTCCAGCAGCGCCTGCCGGTCGGCCACCGGGATCTGGTAGTAGTCAGGATGAATTTCAGTAAAGGCTAGGAAGCCGTGCCGGTTACCGCCGTAATCGACAAACGCCGCCTGAAGCGACGGTTCGACCCGCGTAACCTTGGCGAGGTAGATATTCCCTCTGAGCTGCTTCTTGTTGGCTGATTCGTAGTCAAATTCCTCGACGCGATTACCTTTTACTACGACGACCCGGGTCTCCTCCGGATGCGCCGCATCGATTAGCATTTTGCTTGCCATGTTGTGTTTTCTCCGCCGCGAAGGCCGGGGAGGGCGGGTTCGAACGCCGCCTCGCCGGGCTTGAGCCTGTGGCCCGCGCGCGCCAATGACCAATAGACCATGATTCGTCGCGATGACCCACGGACGGCCGGATGTTCCGGCCGCGGAGTTCGACCGACTGGGGTCGCCAAGCAATCAGGGGCGTCGGGAAAGCCTCGTGATTTTCGTGGCTTAGCCGAATTGTCCGATCTTGCATCGCGTTTTCCAATTTGATGGTCGCCGTGATGATGACCACCGCTTCTCTGCGTCACCGCCGTTCGAACAAGGCCGGACGCGCAAATACAATTCCGCCCGTATCGCCGCCAGGCGTCCAGGGCTCGGGCTCGAATGAGCCTGCTCCTTATTACGGGGTTGCCGGGAGATTTGGCAAGCCTCCTGGAGGGCGCCGCCAAAGGGTCACAACAGTCGCTTAACCAGGCTTGGTTAAGATTTGGGGCGATTCAAGCCAATTTTGGCGCATCGAGACGGAACTTCGCCCAACCGAGTGCCCGCTGAAGAAGAAAACCGTTCAAAGTCAATTGGGTGGCGACAAATGCGAGTTGCGCGGGCCTCAAGAACGGTCACGCCGTCATGGATCAGTGGATTCGCTCTCGTGCTTGCCGCGATAGGTCTCCTGGTCTCCCACGCTCCGGCCGAAGCGAAGCCCACGGTGGCCAAGAACGCGCGCCTTGCCGGGGACGGCGAGCGCACTCGGTTCATTGCGGACCTGTCAAAGAAGGTGGACGTCCATGTCTTCGCGCTCGGCAACCCCTACCGGGTGATCGTCGATGCCGCCGATGTCAGCTTCCAGATGCCGCCGGGCATCGGCAAGGAGCAGCGCGGACTGGTCACGGCCTATCGCTACGGACTGTTCGCACCGGGAAAATCGCGCATCGTCATCGACGTGGGCGGACCTTTCCTGATCGACAAGGCCTTCGTGCTCGAGCCCCGCGACGACCAGCCCGCCCGGCTCGTCATCGACCTCGTGCCGACCGACGAGAAGACCTTCCTCGCCAAGCTTCGCGATGCGGCGCCCCCGGATGCGTCGGGCAGCGCGGCGCCGCTGCCGGAAGCGCCGAAACGGCCCGCTGACGCCAAGCCGGTGGTCGTTTTCGACGCGGGCCATGGCGGCCTCGATGCCGGCACCAAGAGTGCGAACGGCATCACCGAGAAGGAGGTGGTTCTCGCCTTCACGAAGAGGCTCAAGGAGAAGCTGGTCGCGACCGGCAGATATGAGATCCATCTCACCCGCGAGGATGACACGTTCCTCCCTTTGCGCGAGCGGGTGGCCTTCGCGCAGAAGAAGGGAGCGAGCCTGTTTCTGTCGATCCACGCCGACTATTTTCCGACCCACATCGACAAGGCCCGCGGCGCCACCGTCTATACGCTGTCGGAGCGGGCCTCCGATAATGAGGCGAGGGCGCTCGCCGCCAAGGAGAATTTCTCGGACGCGCTGGCCGGAATCGCGCTGCCGAGCGAATCCGACGAGGTCCTGGCGAACATCCTCATCGACCTCGCCCAGCGCGAGACGCAGAACCGCTCGGTCGTGTTCGCCCGTTCCATCGTCGGCGAGCTCGCGGCCAAGGGGAAGCTACACACCAAGAAGCTGAGATCGGCCGGCTTTCGCGTCCTGAAGGCCCCCGACGTCCCCTCGGCCCTGCTGGAGCTAGGGTTCCTCAGCAATCCCGACGACGAGAAGCAGCTCACCTCCGATGCCTGGCGCGACCGCATGACCGATTCGATTGCCGAGGCGATTGACGCCTATTTCGCCAAACGCGTCGCGCGGATGCCGTTCTGACCTTAGCGCCCGGCCGCAAATGACCCTGAAACCGACGATTTCCGGCGACGGCAGCGTTTTGTTGCCATAATCTTGGATAGGGTTGGCGCGGGTGCCCCGCGCGCATGAAACCGGGGTCGGGACGGATCGAAACAATGGACATCACTGCTCCAGTCAAGCCGCCGGAACAACGGCGGCGTCGCCGTCGCGGCGGTTTTCTGCTGCGCTTCCTGGGCTTCATGTTCGCCGCCGGCATGATCGTTTTCATCGCCGTGGCCGGCGCCGCCGCCTTCGTGCTGTGGAAGGTCTCGGCCGAACTGCCGGACTACGAAGTGCTCGCCAAATACGAGCCGCCGGTGATGACGCGCATCCACGCGAACGACGGCAGGCTGATCTCGGAGTTCGCGCGCCAGCGCCGAATCTACGTGCCCTTCACCGCAATTCCGGCGCAGCTGATCGAGGCGTTCATCTCGGCTGAGGACAAGAATTTCTATCAGCATGGCGGCCTCGATATTCAGGGCATCCTGCGCGCCGTCGTCACCAATATGAGCGCCATCCAGTCGGGCCGCCGCATGGTCGGCGCTTCGACCATCACCCAGCAGGTGGCCAAGAACTTCCTGCTCACGAACGACGTCAATGTCGAGCGCAAGCTGAAGGAAGCGATCCTCGCGATCCGTATCGAGCGCGCCTTCACCAAGGAGCAGATCCTCGAGCTTTACGTCAACGAGATCTATCTCGGCGTGGGCGCCTACGGCGTCGCCGCAGCGGCGCAGACCTATTGGGGCAAGGCCCTGAACGAACTCACGCTCGCCGATTCCGCGTATCTCGCGACCCTGCCGAAGGCGCCGAGCAATTACGACCCCTTCAAATATCCCGATCGGGCCATCGCCCGGCGGAATTGGGTCATCGACCGCATCGTGGAGAACGGCTTCGCGACGACTGAGGAAGGCGAGACGGCCAAGGCCCAGCCGCTCGGCGTGAGGGCGCGCACCTATGGACCCAAGATCTTCGCATCCGAATATTTCGCCGAGGAGGTGAGGCGGGAGATTCTCGATCACTTCGGCGAGGACAAGCTTTACGGCGGCGGCCTCTCCGTCCGCACCACGCTCGATCCGCGTCTCCAGAGCATCGCCCACAAGGCGCTTGTCGACGGGCTTGTCGCGTACGACCAGGTCCATGGCGGCTGGCGCGGCGTCGAGAAGCAGATCAGCCTCGAAGGCGATTGGGGGAAGAACCTCGCGGCCGAGCCAGTGTGGAGCGATATCGAGCCGTGGAAGCTCGCCGTCGTGCTCGAGGTCACGAAGGATGAGGCCAAGATCGGTATTCGTCCGGGGCGCGACGTTGCCGGCAAGCTCATCGCCGAGCGCGCGACCGGCATCATTCCATTTTCGGAGGTGAAGTGGGCGCGGCCGAAGCTCAAGAATGGCGTCGGCGGCGCACCGGGTTCGGTGTCAGCGGTGCTCAAACCGGGCGATGTCATCTTTGTCGCGCCGATGGAGCCTGCCAAGAACAAGGACGGCGTAGCCGAGCCGGCTGAGACCGTGAAGGGCAAATGGTCGCTGGTGCAGCCGCCCGAGGTGAGCGGCGGCCTTGTCGCCATGGATCCGCACACGGGACGCGTACTTGCCATCGCCGGCGGCTTCAGCTTCGCCCAGAGCCAGTTCGACCGCGCGACCCAGGCGCGCCGTCAGCCGGGTTCCTCGTTCAAGCCATTGATCTACACGACGGCACTCGACAACGGCTACACGCCGTCGAGCATCGTCGTCGACGGTCCGATCTGCATCGAGCAGGGCCGGGGAATGCCGAAATGGTGTCCTGAGAACTACGATCGCGGCAAGTCCGCCGGTCCGTCCACCTTGCGCTTCGGCATCGAGAAGTCCCGTAACCTGATGACGGTGCGTCTGTCGCGCGACATCGGCATGCCGATCATCGCGGAGTATGCGAGACGCTTCGGTGTCTACGACAACCTGATGCCGGCTCTGTCCATGTCGCTCGGCGCCGGTGAGACCACGTTGATCCGTATGGTGACCGCCTATTCGATGCTCGCCAATGGCGGCAAGCAGGTGGAGGCCACCTTCATCGATCGCATCCAGGACCGCTATGGCCGCACGATCTGGCGGCACGACACGCGCGACTGCAAGGACTGCGAAGCGCGTGAATGGAAGGGCCAGCCGGAACCGGAGCTGACCGATAACCGCAAGCAGGTCATCGATCCGATGTCGGCCTTCCAGATGGTCGGCATCATGCAGGGCGTGGTCCAGAGCGGCACGGCGCAGCGGCTGAAGGTTCTCAACCGGCCGCTTGCGGGCAAGACCGGGACCACCAACGACTACAAGGACGCGTGGTTCATCGGCTTTACGCCAGATCTTACGGTCGGGGCCTATGTCGGCTACGACCAGCCGAGATCGATGGGACGTTCGGCTACGGGCGGCGGACTTGCTGCTCCCATCGTCCGCGACTTCTTGCTTGAAGCGCTTGCCGACGAGCCGGCGGTGCCGTTCCGGGCGCCGCCCGGCGTCAAGCTCGTGCGGGTCAATCACAAGACGGGCATGCCCGCGGCCCCCGGCGACAAGAGCGCGATCATGGAGGCTTTCAAGCCGGGCCAAGAGCCGGAC
>JBOHJE010000036.1:0-17798 GCA_050728375.1 Methyloceanibacter sp. | reverse complement strand
GGGCAGGTGAGCGAGGCATACTCGATGACGGTCACCGGCGCCGAGGGATTACCGTAAGCATGCTCGCCGAGCGGCCCCGGCGCCAGCAGTTCGGCCTTGGAGGGAATGTCGAGCCCGGCCGTAGTCGGAGGCTCGCTCGTGCCGGAGGTGCCCCCGCACCCCGACAGAGCCAGCGCCGCGATCAACAGCGAAGCGGTCCGACCCCGTAAGAACATCGAAGCGGCCGCCTACCCGCTCGGCGGCGGAGTCTCGTCGGTCTTGCCGCCTTCGAGCACGGCGTCGAAGTCCTCGATCTCGTGCCCCGCGGGGAGCCGCTGGCCGTTGATGAAGAAGGTCGGCGTGGAGTCGACCCCGAACTCGTCATGCGCGCGCTGGCGGACCTCGACGATCTTGTTGAAGAGATCCTTGTCGTCGAGACATTTGTCGAACTGCTCCTGGGAGAATCCGGCCTGCTTGGCGATGAGGAGCAGCTTCTGCTTGCCGTCCTCACCTTGCACCGCCCAGGTCTTCTGGGTCTCGAACAACCCGCCGACCATGGGATAGTAGCGGTCGTCGTCGGCGCAGCGCGCCAGCATGAAAGCTGCCACGGCCAACCCATCCAGCGGGAATTCGCGCAGGATATAGCGCGCCTTCCCGGTGTCGATGTACTTCTCCTTGAACTTCGGTAATACCTCGATGTGGAATTCGGCGCAGTGACTGCACGTCATTGACGCGTATTCGACCACGGTGTTCGGCGCGTCGGCTTTGCCGATGACGATGTCCTTGAGCGGGCCCGGCTCCATCAAGGCCGCGACATCCGGGTCCTGCTTGGGCGCATCGGGGTCGGCCTCGCCGCGATTTCCGGTGAAATAGAGGATGGCGCCCGCGGCCACTGCCGCGACGACCGCGCCGATGATGTAGGCCCTAGTGCGGTTCTTTGCGGCCGAACCCTCGGCTTCGTCTTTGGTCGATTTCTCAGGTTTCGCCACGGTCGTTTACTCCACGAATCTTCGGTTGTGCCCTTGATGATCCCTTGCGGCCTACAATCGTTGATCGATCCCTATCCGGCAAGTGCGAGAAGGGCGCAAGCCCTCAACCTCTCGTGAGTCGACGCCGCGTGGTCGCGCCCAGGCGTGAAAGGGCCTTGCGCAAGCCTTCATCCTCGATCCCCGCGTGGGCAGGAAGCGCATCGGCGGGGGCCGGCATCGGCCGCCGCGAGCCGCGTTTCGCGGCGCGAACGACGGGGGCCTGGAGCAGACGCATCTCGGTCACCGCGCGATAGCCGAAATAGGTGTTAACCCGCTCGAGGATTTGGCCGGACCGATGCTGGACCTCGATGGCTCGCGGGCCGTCGACTCTCAGCACGAGGACGGCGCCGTCGCCGCGGCGTCCCTTTTTTGCGTCCCCCGTTTCCGATTCCTCGCGCCGTCTTGGCCACACGACCTTGTCGGGCATGGTGAACTGGGCGAGCTCGCGGCCGACGATTGCGGGCCAGTCGGTCAGCAGCGAGGTGGTGGCGAAGCCGCGTGCCCGCGCTGCCGGGTCGAGCGCCTTGGCCGCGAAGCTGCCGATCGCGCGCGCGCCGCTCTGGGCGCGTATCCAGGCCTTCCGCTGATTCTCGGTCATGGTCTTTTGCGCAAACGGTGGAAGCCAGAAAGGTGATCCTTGCCTTCGCTCTCCCCGAACTTACACCATGAGACCGGCATAAGCGGAGTTTACTCATGCGGGCCACGGCGGCGGGGGCGGAGATTTCTGAGCGCTCGCTGCAAGGCGAGTTGCTAGCCTGGTACGACCGCGAGAGGCGCGATCTGCCTTGGCGCGCCGCGGCCGGCGCGCGGCAGGACCCGTACAAAGTCTGGCTCAGCGAGATCATGCTGCAACAGACGACCGTCAAGGCGGTCCTGCCGCGCTATGGCGGCTTCCTGCGCCGCTGGCCGGACGTGCAAGCCCTGGCGCGCGCCGAGCTCGGCGAGGTCTTGGCCGCCTGGTCCGGCCTCGGCTACTACGCCCGCGCGCGCAATCTTCATGCCTGCGCCAGCGCGGTGGTCGCCGAGCACGGCGGCAGGTTCCCCGAAACGGAAGCGGGCATGCGCACGCTGCCGGGGATCGGCTCCTACACGGCAGCGGCCGTGGCGGCCATTGCGTTCAATGAGCGCGCCACGCCGGTGGACGGAAACATAGAGCGCGTCGTTGCGCGCCTCTTCGCCGTCGCGACGCCGTTGCCCGCGGCCAAGAGCGAGATCAAGGCGCTGGCCGAGAGCCTCACCCCGGAGGACCGGCCCGGCGACTTCGCGCAAGCCATGATGGATCTGGGCGCAACCCTCTGCACGCCGCGCCGGCCGGCCTGCGGGCTCTGTCCTCTGCGGCCGGATTGCCGCGCCTATGCGGAGGGCATGTCCGAGGCATTACCTTATCGCCGGCAGAAGCTTCCGCGACCTACGCGGCGGGGCGTTGCTTTCGTGGCGTTTCGCAACGACGGCGCCGTGCTGTTGCGCGAGCGGCTGCTGAAAGGCCTGCTTGGCGGCATGCTCGAAACTCCGTCCTCACCATGGGAGGCTGAGGCTCCCAACGAAAACGTAGTCGATGACCACGCCCCGATCGAAACCGCGTGGGACAAGCTACCCGGCTTGGTCGAGCACACCTTCACCCACTTTCATCTTGAGCTATGCGTCTATCGGGCGGGTGTCGGCGCCGATGCCGTGCTGACGCGAGTCGCGGAGCCCGAGCGCTGCCGCTGGCTTCAATTGCGCGAGCTTCATGGCGCGGCGCTGCCGAGCCTGATGCGCAAGGTCCTCGCCCACGCACTCGAAGATTCCGGGCGGCGTCGTCGGCGTAATGTGGCCGGAGCGGATTAGGCCTGGGGCGCGAGTCTTTGCCGCGCCGCCTCGCGTAGCGTGTCGATCGGCTTAAGGGCGCCGTCGGCCTCATAGTGCCAGAAGGTCCAGCCATTGCATGCGATCGCGCCCTGCACGTGAGCGCCGATCTTATGGATCGAGCCCTGTGCGCCGGCGCAGGCGATCGAGCCGTCGGCGCGCACCTTGGCCTTGTGACGCGCGGCGGGATCGTAGAGGCCGGTCCCCGGCGAGATCAGCCCGAGCTCGACCAGTGCGCCGAACGGAATGCGCGCCTCGGCGCGCTTGCCCTTGGCGACCTGAAGCGACACCGTATCGAGCGGCTTAAGCGCCGCGAGGCGCTCTTTCGCGGCCTTGGCGTAAGACGGCTCACGCTCGATGCCGACGAAATTCCGCCCAAGCCGCTTCGCCGCCACCGCTGTCGTGCCCGAGCCGAGGAACGGGTCGAGCACCATGTCGCCGAGACGACTCGACGCGAGGATGACGCGGTGAAGCAAAGATTCGGGCTTCTGCGTAGGGTGGGTCTTACGCCCGCCCTCCTGCTTGAGGCGCTCGCCGCCCGAGCAGATCGGCAAGAGCCAGTCGGAGCGCATTTGGAGGTCCTCGTTCAACGCCTTCATTGCCTCGTAGTTGAAAGTGTAGCGCGCCTTCGGACCCGTCGACGCCCAGATCAGGGTCTCATGCGCATTGGTGAAGCGCCGGCCCCTGAAATTCGGCATCGGGTTCGTCTTCCGCCAGATCACGTCGTTGAGGATCCAGAAGCCGAGATCCTGGAGGATCATACCGACGCGGAAGATGTTGTGATAGGAGCCGATTACCCAGAGGCTGCCGTCCGGCTTCAGGACGCGGCGGCAGGCGGACAGCCAGCTCCGGGTGAACGTGTCATACGCGCCGAAGCTACCGAACTTGTCCCAATCGTCGTCGACGGCATCGACGCGGCTGTTGTCAGGCCGGAAGAGCTCGCTGTTGAGCTGAAGATTGTAGGGCGGGTCGGCGAACACGAGATCGATGCTCGCCGCAGGCAGGCACGAAAGCTCCTCGATGCAATCGCCGACAATGATCTTGTTGCGGGGAAGGCGAACCTCCCCGATATCCCCCACACCCATTCCCACCGCTCCTTTACGCAAGCCTGAACGCGCTCGCTCTTCAGCGAGACCGACACATGCTGGCGGAGCACGGTAAAGGTGGGCTTAACTCGCCTCGCCCGAAGGTTGGCGCCGGAGGAAGTGTGCATCAATGCCGGGATGGTTTCGCCGCGAATTCCTTGAAACTTTGCTTGGACTCGCTGTGCTACCGGTGCTCAAGGCCGAGGTCGAGCAAGCGATCGAGCCGGAGGCCGGGCGGACACGCATGAGGGAAGCCATGGGCGAGGATATCGTTATGCTGCACGGCGCCAATTGCGGCGGCTGGTGCTTCGATGAATTCCGCAAGGTCTTCGAGGGCCGCGGCTGGACCTGCCATACGCCCGACCTGGTCGGTCACGGCAAGGACAAGGCGAACGCCGCCAAGGTCTCGCCGGCGTCGGCGTGGCCGATTACCGCCGGCAGTTGGCGGACTTTGTGCGGACGCTCCCGCAACCCGTTCTGCTCGGCCATTCGATGGGAGCGGTGATCGCGCAGCAGCTTGCGGCCCAGGGCCTCGCCCGGGCCCTCATTCTGGTGAGTCCCGGTCCCCGGTCGGGCATCCTGCCGCCGACCGATTCCGAGAAGCAGCTCGGCCAGGACCTGATGTCGCTCGGGCCGTTCTGGACCAAGGTGCTCGCCCCCAGTTTCGATCTAGCCAAGATCTACACGCTCAACTGGCTGCCTCCGGAAGAGCAGCGCGCCGTGTTCGACAAGTTCGGCCCGGAATCCGGCCGCGCCCTGTTCGAGCTGTTCATCTGGATGTTCGACCAGACGCGGGCGACCGCCGTCGATACGGCGGCGATACGCTGCCCGGTCCTTTGCCTCTCGGGCAGCGACGACCGCATCGTCTCTGTAGTGACCGCACGGTAGTGACCGCACGGCAGACCGCCGCCGGAATACCCCAAAGCGAGTTCTGGGAGACTCGCCGGGCACGGGCATTTGCTGCTTCTCGAGCTGGGCGCGGCCGGATTGCCCGGCGCATCGCGGATTGGATTCCCGACTGAGCCTACTCTGCCGCGAAGATTGTTGGATCGCCGCCATTCTCAAGCAACCTAAGCGCCCGCTCGATCGGGCTGAAGGAGCGCCGATGGTGGGTACACACGCCGTGCTTCTTCACGGCCTGCGCATGCTCCTTCGTGCCGTAGCCCTTATTGCTCTCCCAGCCGTAGCGGCGATATCGCCGCGCAAGCTTCACCATGATCCTGTCGCGCGTGACCTTGGCGACGATCGAGGCGGCAGCGACCGACAGCGAGAGGCCGTCGCCGCCCACCACGGCGCGCGCCTTGCTCGGAAAGCGGCGCGGCACGATATTGCCGTCGATCAGCGCCGAGGCCACAGGCACTTGAAGGCCGCGATAGGCGGCGCGCATGCCCCACAAGCTCGCTTGCAGGATGTTGTCGCGGTCGATCCGCCGCACTTGACCGATGGCGATCGAGACGCAAGCTGTGGCGATGATCTCGGCGTAGCGGTCCCCGCGCGCATCCGGCGTCATCAGCTTCGAGTCGTTGAGGCCTTCGGGGATTCGGTCCGGATTAAGGATCACTGCCGCGACCACGACCGGGCCGGCCCAAGGGCCGCGCCCTGCTTCGTCGATGCCCGCCACCGGACCCTGATACCGGTCCATCATCGCCGCTTCGAGATCGAAGCTCGGCAGGCTGGGCGAGGGGAGTGATTCCACAGGCAATCCCATGGCCTGGGACTTTCACCAAACCCGAGAGGTTTGGCAACTCGCGCGAGTCCGGGACCGGCCATATTGTGGAAAAGTCTAGAGCAGGCTCAGTTGTCGGCCCGGCACCGGGGGCGGCGTGAACAGGTCGGTGCGGAGCTCGATGGAGTCCTTGTTCAGTCCGAGTCTCTCGGCGCCGATCTCGAATCGCCGGCCGATCATCCAGGCGTAAGGGCCGTCCCCGACCATGCGCTCGCCCCACTTGGCGTCATAGAGCTTGCCGCCGTGGGTCTGGCGCATCAGCGACAGGACGCGCTTGGCGCGGTCGGGACAAGTCGCCTGCAGCCACTCGACAAATAGATCACCGAACTCGAGCGGCAGCCGCAACAGGACATAGCCCGCCTGCGTCGCGCCCACCGAAGCCGCGCGCTCGAGGATGCGCTCCATCTCCATGTCGGTGAGTCCGGGAATGACCGGAGCCACCATGACCGAGGCAGGCACGCCCGCCTCGACCAACCTTCCCAGCGTCTCGATGCGCTTGTCCGGCGTGCTGGCGCGCGGCTCCATGGCGCGCGCGAGCTTGCGGTCGAGCGTCGTGATGGACAGCGCGACCTTGACCAGGCCGCGCTCGGCCATCGACTTGAGGAGGTCGAGATCACGCAGAACGAGCGCCGATTTGGTGACGATCCCCACCGGGTGATTGTTCGCGCTCAACACTTCGAGGATGCGCCGCATGATGCGGTAGCGCCGCTCGATGGGCTGATAAGGGTCGGTGTTTGTGCCGATAGCGATGGTCTGCACGCGATATTTCGGATCGGCCAGCTCGCGCTCGAGCGCTTCGCCCGCATTCGTCTTGGCGAACAGCCTGGTCTCGAAGTCGAGCCCCGGCGACAGGCCGAGAAAGGCATGCGTCGGCCGCGCGAAACAATAGATGCAGCCGTGCTCGCAACCCCGATATGGATTGATCGAGCGGTCGAAGCCGATGTCGGGTGACTCGTTACGGGCGATGATCCGCCGCGCCGGCACTTCCTGCACTTCGGTCGAGAGGGCTTCGAGCTCGGCGAGCGACTCCCACCCGTCGTCGACGGGCTCGTAGGCGATCGGCTCGAATCGGCCGGAGCGGTTGGTCTGCGCGCCGCGCCCGTGCCTCCTGCCGGCCGTCAACCCGCCGGCCTCGAGCGCGAAGCCTTCGAAATCGCCTGGTTTCTTGAGGCTCGGGGTCATGTGTCCTAAATATAGTTGCCCCGTGAGAACAAAGCAAGAACTCAGTTACCGTCAGGGAATGTGGCAATTGCCGCCTCAAAGCCAAACGCTATAGTCTGCCTATGATTTCCGTGGTGATCCCCCACCTTTAACGCGGCACCCACTTTGGTCCACACGCTGGTGGCACTCGTCCCGGCGGTGGTGCGTGGTGTGGTCCAGGAGGCCATCGTGGTGGATGGGGGCTCGACCGACGATACGCGGATCATCGCCGACGCGGCCGGCACGCAGCTCATTGAGGCACCGCGCGGCAGGGGCAGCCAGCTCGAAGCCGGCGCTAGGCAGGCGCGGGGAAACTGGCTCCTGTTTCTGCACGCCGACACGGTTCTGGAACACGGCTGGACCGATGAGGTCGAAGCCTTCATCGAGCGGGTCGAAAGCGGCCGCCGGCATCAGGCGGCGGCCTTCTTCCGCTTCGCCTTGGATGACGACGGCTTCATGACTCGCGCGATGGAGATGCTGGTCGCGCTCCGCTGCCAAGTCTTCGCGCTGCCCTACGGCGATCAGGGAATGCTCATCTCCCGGCAGCTCTATCAGCGACTCGGAGGCTTCCGTTCGCTGCCGCTGATGGAAGACGTAGACCTCGTGTGCGGCTCGTTGCGTTACGAGTTGTGGCGTTTCCCGTTAGCGTAGCCGAGAGGGAAGGGGGCAATTCCCATCGGGCTAGCGCTTGGCCTTCGTCAGGTCGCTTAGCTTGTGGACCAAGATGTAGGTTTCGATGGTTCACCTCGATCGCCTTCCCCCGGACAATCTCCTGTCGCCAAAGTTCATCGAGGGATCGGAGTCAAAAATTCGGGCCAACGATCTTGAGGCCTGCCCCGAGGATCCCGACCTAGCCAAGATCGCGCGACGGTTTGCGCCTGGCATCGTGGCGGCAGGTGCTTCTCAGGACGATCGGTTGCGTCATCACGCAGAGCGAACCCTATCCAAACTCCTCTCGCCGGGAATGAGGGCGCTGTTCGCGGCGATTATCATTCTCACTGCGTCTCCCGGCACAGCCTTCGAGGGATTCAATTGGCTTGCCCTTGTCGAGACCCCTCGGTCACACCCCGATTCTGCTCAGCCAGGCGAGAACTTTTCCGAATCTGCTGTCGCAGCGGAGGTGGCAGAGCGAAAGCCGGCCGCTGGTCCTCGGCCTACAACCCTCACAACACCGAGGATTCTCGAGGGGGAAGCTGGCAAAGAGATTGACTTCGAGGTTGCTCTTCTTGGCGCTCTCGACTTGCCGCCGCGTAGCATCATCGCCATCAGCGGACTGCCAAACAACAGCATGTTATCGTCAGGGCGACCTTACGGGGACGACGAATGGAACTTGCGGATCGACGAGATCAACGGCTTGCGTCTCGCTTTACCCCGCACGGCGAGCGGCGAGAGCAGATTAATAATCCGCCTCTTCACGCTGGATGGCGAGAGCATTGCCAGCGCCGAAACGGGCTCAGGGTTCTGAGTGAATCCCATCCCCCTAGCGCGTCAACCCCCGGCTTCGTTCATGGAGACGAGACGCAACCGGCGAATAAAGCTCGGTCGCTGGTGATTGAAGATCCATCGAGTTCGTGGGTCGAACTCTCGGAGTTCGTCAATCTTAGAGAACGGCCATCATCGTCAGCGCGAATTATCAGGAGGCTCGACATGGGCAGCAAATTGCCTGTCCTCGGGCGCAATCGTGGAGTGGCCGACACGTTGGAAACGGGTTGGGTCTATTCACAGTACGCACTCACGGCAACGGAGTCGCAGACTGCGCGCAAGAGGTTGGCTTCGTCGAGAGTAGAGCCTTCGAGAGTGGGACCGAAATCGGATGGCGGTTTCTGGACGAGGATTGGTCGCTGGCTGGCCGGCTCCTAGAATTTCGCTTTGGGGCAAGGCTGACCCCTCTTGCCGTGCCCGGACTTAGTCCGGGCATCCCAATAGGGCCGAGCGGCCGATTCCCGAGAGTGACGCTCTAAGTTTTGGGTTTTGTCGGTTTCTTTCGACTCTCCTTGAGCCGCGGCATGATCTCGATGAACGAGCAGGGGCGATGGCGGTTGTCGAGTTGCCGCCTGAGAATGCCGTTCCAAGCGTCCTCGCACGCGCCCGGCGAGCCCGGCACGCAGAAAATATAGGTGCCTTTCGCAAGCCCGCCACAGGCCCGAGACTGCACCGTCGAGGTGCCGACCGAATTGTAGCTCAGCGTGTGAAACAGCACCGAGAAGCCTTCGATCTCTTTCTCGAACAGCGGACGCACGGCCTCTGGCGTGACATCGCGGCCGGTGAAGCCGGTGCCGCCGGTGGTGATGACGACGTCGACTTGAGGATCCTTGATCCAGGCCTTGACCTGCTTGCGGATCGCCTTCTCGTTGTCCTCGACCACTGCTTGGCCGGCGACCTCGTGCCCGGCCGCCTCGATCAAGTTCATGAGCAGGGGGCCCGATTTGTCGGTCTTCTTGGTCCGTGTGTCCGAGACCGTGAGCACGGCGATGCGGACGGGAATGAAGGGGCGGCTGTCGTCGATGCGGCTCATTGAGTCGGTCCAGACTTCCCTATGATTGTCCTTCACGGTTCGACTGTGATGGTTACTGGATCGCCCGGTCAAGCCGGGTCAGCGTGCGATCGCGGCCTTCAGCATCAGCAGGTCACGCCAAGCATAACGTTTGTCGGCGGGCGTGCGCAGGAGATAGGCGGGATGGAACGTAGCGAGTGCGGGAATGGCGCGGCCGGCGCAGGAATAGGTGAGCCATTTGCCGCGCAGCCGCATGATCCCCTCGCTCACGCCGAGGACGTGCTTCGCCGCTGCGCCGCCGAGCAGGACCAGGATATCGGGTGCAAGCAGCTCGATCTGACGCTCGAGGAACGGCGCGCAGGCTTGCACCTCCTGCGGCGTCGGCGTGCGGTTGCCGGGCGGTCGCCAGTAGATCGTGTTGGTGATGTAGACGTCCGCTTCCGACAGGCAGATGGCGTCAAACATACGGTCGAGAAGCTGCCCGGCGCGTCCGACGAAGGGCTTCCCTTGCAGGTCCTCGTCGCGGCCGGGCGCCTCGCCGATCATCATGATGCGCGCCTCCCCGCTGCCCCGGGCAAAGCAGAGGCTCTTCGCCGTGCGCTTCAAGGCGCAGCCTTCGAATTCGGCGACCAGGGCTTCGAGCTCGGTCAGCGTCGCGGCTGCCTCGATCGAGGCAGGTGCGACGGAGCCCGCTTCGGGACGAGGCCGGGCGCTGACCGGCTGCCGGTTGGCGCGGCTGGCGGCCGCTCGCTCGGGCGGGGGCGGTGCAAAGCAGTTCACCGGCGACTCGCCGATCGCCTCGTCGACGCCCATCGCCTCATACCAGCCGAGGAGGTTGGCTGCGCCTTGTTCTCCCGATCCAGTCATTTGCGATGCCCGTGTTGATCCTCTATTTGTCATTGTCCGGCTTGCCTGGGCAAACCGCTGGGCTCATCGCGAACGATAGCAGGCTTTGCAATTTCCGCTCCGGCCCGGGGAGTGGACACGGCCAGCTTCGACTCGTCATACCGGCTAAAGCCGGTATCCAGCAGAAGCACCTTTGACTTTACTACTGGATTCCGGGCTGACGCCTAAATGACGGAGATGGATAGCCGAGCGGTGAAGCACCTTAGACACCTGGAGCCAAGAGCTTGAACGATCAAGTCGAGCGCGAGACGATGGAGTTCGATGTCGTGATCGTCGGCGGGGGGCCGGCGGGGCTCGCGGCCGCCATCAGGCTGAAGCAGCTCGCGGCCGAGAATGGCAAGGAAATTTCGGTCGTTGTCCTGGAGAAGGGCTCGGAGGTCGGAGCTCACATCCTGTCCGGTGCCGTGCTCGATCCCGTGGCGCTTGACAAGCTCATCCCCGACTGGCGCGACAAGGACTCGCCGCTGAAGACCGAGGTCAGCGAAGACCGCTTCTACTATCTCTGGGAGAAGGGTGGCATCCGGCTGCCCAACATCTTTATGCCGCCCTTAATGAGCAATCACGGCTGCTACACGGGCAGCCTCGGCAGTGTGTGTAAATGGCTTGCCGAGCAGGCCGAAGCTTTAGGCGTCGATGTCTATCCGGGAATCTCGGTGACCGAGGCGATCTTCGGCGAGGACGGCGAGATCGAGGGCGTGCTGACCGGCGACATGGGCGTCGCCCGCGACGGCAGCCACAAGGACAGTTACACGCCGGGCATGGCGCTGACCGGCAAGTACACGCTGATCGCCGAAGGGGCACGCGGCTCTCTCTCGAAGGTCCTCATCAAGAAGCTCGGCCTCGACGCGGAGAGCGGCCCGCAGAAATTCGGCATCGGCTTGAAGGAGCTTTGGGAGGTTCCACCCGAGAAGCACAAGCCTGGCCTCGTGCAGCACACCATGGGCTGGCCCCTCGACGACAAGACCGGCGGCGGATCGTTCCTCTATCATTTCGGCGACAACCTGGTGTCGGTAGGATTCGTCGTCCATCTCGACTACGACAATCCCTACCTCAAACCGTTCGACGAGTTTCAGCGCTCCAAGCTGCATCCGCGCATTCGCGAGCACCTCGACGGCGGCAAGCGCATTGCCTACGGCGCCCGCGCGATGACCGAGGGCGGCTGGCAGGCGATTCCCCGCCTCGCATTTCCGGGCGGCGCGCTGATTGGCTGCGCCGCGGGCTTCATGAACGTGCCGCGGATCAAGGGATCCCACAACGCCATGCTGAGCGGCATGATGGCGGCCGAGGCCGTCTTCGCCGCGATCCAGGAGGGCCGCACGCGCGACGTGCTCGAGGCCTATCCGGAGAGCCTCAAGGCGAGCTCAATGGCGACCGAGCTTAAGAAGGTCCGCAACGTCAAGCCGCTATGGTCGCGTTTCGGAACGATCCTCGGCGTCACGCTTGGCGGCATCGACATGTGGCTCAACACCATCTTCCCGTTCTTCAAGCACACGCTGGAGCACCGGAAGCCGGACTACGCGACGCTGGAGAAGGCGAGCGAGGCCAAACCCATCGAGTACGAAAAGCCCGACGGCGTGCTCACCTTCGACATTCTCTCCTCGGTTTTCCTGTCGAACACCAACCACGACGAGAACGAGCCGGTCCATCTGTTGCTGACGGATCCCTCGATTCCAATCGAGCGCAACCTGCCGGAATATGCCGAGCCCGCTCAGCGCTACTGCCCGGCTTTGGTCTACGAGGTCGTCGAGGAGGGCGACGGCAAGCGGTTCCAGATCAACGCGCAGAACTGCGTCCACTGCAAGACTTGCGATATCAAGGATCCGGCTCAGAACATCAATTGGGTCCCGCCCGAAGGCGGAGATGGCCCGAATTACGCCAATATGTGAGGCCGCAAGGGTACAGTTGGGGCCACAAACGTGCCGCGATTAGGCTTCAAGAAGCTTTCTGGTTTGCAGGGGGGGGATAAAACCACTTAACTTTGGAGGGGTAAAGCCACTTAACTTTCGACGGGGATAATACGAACCGCGAATTGGGGCGGCACACTAAGCCGAAATAGCATGATGAAGCTCGACCGGGCTGCTCTGCGCAAATGGGCGTGGAGGTCTCTCCTCCTTGTTGCAATCTTCGCGGCGCCGTCGGCGTACTCGGAGGTGATCCCTGCCGATCCGGGCGATCAGAACGCCGGCTCTCTACTCGGCAACTATCTGAATGGCCGGGTGGCCCGCGGCAGCCACGATACCAGCGCCGCGGCGGAGTTTTATTCCAAGGCGCTCGAAAGCGACCCCGAGAACGAGATTCTCCTCGAACAGGCATTCCTTCTCGAAACCGCCTCGGCGGATTGGGACCGCGCCGTTGAGCTGGCGCGCGAGCTGGTCAAGGCCGAGCCCACGCATCGCATCGCGCAATTCCTCCTGGGATGCCATGCCTTCAAGCAGCGTAAGTACAAGGAGGCCGACGAGCATTTCGCGGCCGCGCGGCAAGGACCGATCGCCGATCTGACTTCGACTCTGGCCCGCGCCTGGGTGCAGGAAGCCGACGGCCGGCCCAACGATGCGTTTGCCACGCTTGACGGCTTGAGCGCTGCCGACTGGGCTCAGTTCTATCAGCGCTATCACCGCGCCCTGATTGCCGACGTCGCCGGCAAGCCCAATCTCGCGCGCGAAGCCTTCGCCCAGGCGTTCAAGCGTAATCCGACGACGCTAAGGGTGGCCGAGGCCTATGCGCGTCATGCGGCGAACGACAAGAACGCCGAGCTCGCCCGCGAGACGCTCAAGAACCACATCGCCAAGGCGGCACCCCATCCCCTGTCGGAAGCGCTCCTTGCCGAGATCGACAGCGGCAAGACGCCTCCGCTGCTCGTCGCCGACCCGGAGCAGGGCCTCGCCGAGGTCTTCTACGGTATCGGCGATGCGCTGGCCGGCGAAGGCGGCCTCGACATGGGCATCATCTTCATTCAGTTCGCGCTCTATCTCGAGCCCGATTTCCCGCTCGCTTACGTCGCGCTCGCCGAGGCCTATGAAGGTGCCAAGAAATACGAGCTCGAGATGCAGGCCTTCGACCGCATCCCGAAAGACTCGCCGCTCTGGGTGAACGTGCAGATCCAGAAGGGCTTCGCCCTCAATTCGCTGGAGCGGGTCGACGGCGCCAAGGCGCATCTCGAAGAGCTCATCGCCCAGTATCCGGAAGATGTGCGGCCCCTCGATGCGCTCGGCAATATCCTCCGCTCGCACGAGCGTTATGGCGAGGCGCGTGACTTCTATGCCCGCGCCATCGCACTCACGAAGAAGCCGGTAGCCACCGACTGGACGCTCTTTTATTCGCGCGGCGTCTGCAATGAGCGGCTGAAGGACTGGACTGCTGCCGAGGCCGACTTCAAGCAAGCGCTTGAGCTTGCGCCCGAGGAGTCGCTGATCCTCAACTATCTCGGCTATTCGTGGGTCGACAAGGGCATCAACTTGAAGCAGGCGATGGATTACATCCGCAAGGCGGTGAAGTTGAAGCCCGATGACGGCTATTATGTCGACAGCCTGGGCTGGGCCTATTACCGGCTTGGCAACATGCCGGCTGCGGTCGAGCATCTGGAGCGCGCGGTCGAGCTGAAGCCCGACGATCCGATCATCAACGACCACCTCGGCGATGCCTATTGGCGCGTCGGCCGCACCCTCGAGGCGAGGTATCAGTGGGAGCAATCCCTGACGCTGAAGCCAGAGAGCGATCAGATCGGTCTTCTCAAGAAGAAGCTTGCCTCAGGGCTGACCGAGACCGCCGAGACCAAGGCCGCGGATCGCACCAACCCAGCAGGCGAAAAGACGTCGCAATAGGCGCGTCGGCCTCAAAGCTGGAGCGGCGCATGACGGCGCTGCGCGATATTGCGTGGGCGAAAGTCAATCTCACACTGCGCGTGCTCGGACGCCGCGCCGACGGGTTCCACGAGCTTGAGAGCCTCATCGCCTTCGTCGGTCTCGGGGACTCGGTCGAGCTGACACCGGGGGAGGGACTCGATCTCGTCGTCGAAGGCCCGTTCGCGGGCGCGCTCGGCCGCGACAATCTCATTCTGAAGGCCGCCGAGGCGGCCAAGGCCGCAGCTCCGGTGCTGCGGCTTGGTCGGTTCCGGCTGGTCAAAATCCTTCCCGTCGCCGCAGGCATCGGCGGCGGATCGGCGGATGCCGCAGCCGCCTTGCGCCTTCTCGTTCGCGCGGGCAACGGTGCCTTCACCGAGGGGGCAGCGGCCGCGCTCGCGTCCGCGCTCGGCTCGGATGTCAGCGTTTGCCTCGGCAGCCGTCCGGCCCTCGTCACCGGACGCGGCGAGAGGGTTGAGCCGATAATAGGCTTTCCGGCTTGCGCATTGCTGCTCGCCAATCCAGCGCTGCCACTCGCCACCACCGACGTCTATCGCGCCCTGGAAGCCGAGCCAATGGCCTCCCCCCCGGCGACTGCCGGTCTTGGCGGCTTTGCCGGCGACTTCGACAGGCTCCTTGCGTATCTCAAATCACGGAGGAACGATCTCGAGAGCCCCGCCTTGTGCCTCGCACCGGCCGTCGGTGATGTTCTCGATACGCTGCGCGCCTTGCCGGGCGCCCGAGTGGCGAGGATGTCTGGAAGCGGCCCGACCTGTTTTGCCCTGTTCGCCACGACGCGCGAGGCGCAGGGCGCGGCCACCGCGCTCGCGCAAGCTCAACCTGGCTGGTGGATTGCTGCGGGCAGCCTCGGCTCGCCGCAGCTTTAGAACCTAGTAAGGACGGTCAACGCAGAACTCGATGGCTTCGAGCAGTGCCGCCTTGACGTCCGACTTCGGGAAGATGGCCAACGCATCCCGCGCGATGGCGCCGTAGTGCCGCGCCCGTTCCATGGTATCGGCCAGCGCGTTGTGGCGGCGGATCATGTCGATGGCCTCTGAGAGATCGTCCCCGCCGATATCGCCCTCGCTCAGTGTCCGTTGCCAGAACGCCCGCTCCTCGGTATTGCCGCGTCGGTAGCACAGCACAACGGGCAGCGTCAGCTTGCCTTCACGGAAATCGTCGCCGACGCTTTTGCCGAGCATCGACGGCTCTCCGGAATAGTCGAGCGCATCGTCGACTAGCTGGAAGGCGAGGCCGAGATTGCGCCCGTAAGACCTGAGCGCCGCCGTCTCGGATTTGGGCCGCTCGGCAATCACGGCGCCGACCTCGGCGGCGGCGGCGAACAGTGCCGCGGTCTTGGCGTCGATCACCTCGAGATAATCGTCCTCTGTGGTCTCCGTATTCTTTGCGGTGATGAGCTGCATTACCTCGCCCTCGGCGATTACGGCGGCCGCATCGGAGAGAATGCGGAGCGCGCCAAACGAGCCCACATCCACCATCATCTTGAATGCCTGGCCGAGCAGGAAGTCGCCCACCAGCACGCTCGCCTCGTTGCCCCAGAGCAGCCGCGCCGCCATCTTGCCGCGGCGCAGATTGCTTTCGTCGACGACGTCGTCGTGCAGCAGAGTCGCCGTATGCATGAACTCCACGCTTGCCGCGAGCCGCACATGGGCTTCGCCTCTGTAGCCGCACAGCTTCGCCGCCGCGATGGTCAACATCGGCCGCAGCCGCTTGCCCCCGGAATCGATCAGATGGCGGGCTAGCTCCGGGATGAGATCCACGTTGGAACGCGCGCGGTCGAGGATGATGCGGTTGACATGGGCCATGTCCTCCTCGACAAGCACTGTAAGCGGCGCAAGGCTCGCTTTCGGATCGCGCGCACCGGATAATTTGACGACAACTCCCAAGGATAGTTCTCCTTAAAGACCGGAGGTCTCCTGCCGGGATATTGTCGGCGCTTCGCCGTAAAGGCAAGGCGCTCGGGGAGAGACGGAGCACGAGGACGTCACCGGCATGAAGGAATTGTTGCGCACGAACGATCCGGTCCTGTTGTCATTCGTCAGCTCGCTGCTCGCGGACGCCGACATCCACTACATAGTCGCCGACTTGAACATGAGCGTGCTTGAGGGTTCGATCGGCGTTCTGCCGCGGCGCGTTCTGGTGGAAGACGATCGCATCGATCAGGCGCGATGCATTCTCACCGAGGCGGGCATCGGCAATGTCATCGCCGACGACAAGAAAAGCTAGGCCGTCCGAGAAGCCGGGCGGGGCCCTGAGCGTCGACGATTTTCTCGGCGGGCGCATCTCTGTCGAGCAGAGGCGGAAGGGGTACCGGGCCGGAAGCGATGCGGTGTTCCTCGCCGCCGCGGTGCCTGCGCTCGCGAAGCAACGCGTGCTCGATGCAGGCGCCGGCGTTGGCGCCGCGGGACTCTGCCTGCTGGCGCGCAGTCCCGCCGCGCAGGTGACGGCTGTCGAGATCGACGCGGAGACCTGCGCCTTGGCCGAGAGCAATGCCGCCCGAAACGGCTTCGCTGACCGTTTCGAGGCGATCCACACCGACGTGACGGCGCTCGCCAAGGTCCTTCGAGCCGCCGGGCTGCCGCCGGAGAGTTTCGACCATGTCATAGCCAACCCGCCGTTCCACGCTGAAGGCGAGGTGAGGGAGGCGTCGGAGCCGGTGCGTGCGGCGGCGCATGTCATGGCGAGGGGCGGCTTTGCAGCGTGGCTGAGGTTTCTTGCCGCCATGACCGCGCCGAAAGGCTGGCTCACGCTCATTCACCGCCCGGAATGTCTGCCTGAACTCCTGACCTTGCTCGAAGGCAGGTTCGGCGACCTCGCCGTCTTTCCGCTGTTTCCCAAAGCAAACAAGCCTGCGAGCCGCATCATCGTTCAGGGACGAAAGGGCAACCGCGCGCCCATCAGGCTGCTGACCGGGCTCGTGCTGCATCAAGCAGACGGGACTTACACGCCGGCGGCCGAAGCGGTGCTCAGGGAAGGGGAGGCGCTCGACCTCGGGCGCGTGAAAAAGTAAAGGGCCGCCGCCTCGGGGGGTAAGGCGGCAGCCCTCTTTAGCCCGAGCGAGGAGAGCCTCTCGGGCTTGCAAGGCCGGCTAGTGGCAGACCTTGACGCTGCGGCGGACCGACCTGAAGTAGTAACCGCCGTAGGGGATTCCAAACTTTCACGCGGACGATCCGCGGCTGATAGGAGCAGCGGGAGCCGTACCAGTAATAGCCGGGCCAGTACCCGCCGAACTTCTTGAAGTTGTGGTGGCCGTAGTGGCCGTGATGTCCGCCGCCGTAATGGCCCTGCCCGCCGCCATGGTGGCCGCCACCATAATGGCCGCCGCCGTAATGACCGCCGCCATATTGGCCGGCGCTTGGCGTCGGCGGTCGTGGCTCCGAGCGCCACGAAACTGACGGCGGCAGCGGCGAGAAGAGTCGTCTTCAGCATCTTGCGTGAGCCTCTATCTTGAGGCGCGACGCGCGCCGGTTGGTTCAAGCGGCGATGGGCTACCTCGGCCATGATGCCATTTTAGCGAGCGTGGCCTGAACCGAAGCTGATGCGACCGTTCATCTCGCGTTCAGCTACAAGGGGGGGTCGGGTGAAAAAGAAAAGGGCCAGGCCCTCGCGGGAATGGCCCTTTTCTGGTTTGTCGCCTGTCGGCGGTGCGCGTGCCTAATACCAGCCGCGCCAGTA
>JBOHJE010000035.1:0-2168 GCA_050728375.1 Methyloceanibacter sp. | reverse complement strand
CCCCGTTTCCGCGGCGTTGAGCGACGCGGCAACGGCTTCCTCGGGTGCCGACGACAAACTCGATATCGTTCTCGTCGCCGACGGCAGCGATTCCTGCGACGTCGATCTCTGCGTCACCGCCGACGCTCTGAAGCAGAAGGCGAAAGGTCTGCGCATCCACGTCATTGGCTTCAACGCCAAGCCGGAACAGCTCGAGCCTCTGAGCTGTGTGGCGACGGCGACGGGCGGCAAATTCGTCGCCGCGACCAATAACAGCGAGCTCGAGCAGGGTCTCGCCGTGGTTCTCGGCGCTATCGCGACGTCAATGCCTGCTCAAGTCGTGACGGTACCCATGCCGGACTGGGACCAGGGCGCCCCTGCCGACGACTCGCCTCCCCCATCTCCAAGCCCCGAGCTGACCGAACCGGGCGAGTCGTCCATAGGCAAATCCGCGGGAGCGGGTCCCGCGGCAGTAGGACAGCAGAATGGCGAGACAGCGATCAACAAATCGGATGCGCCGCCGCTGAGCAAGCCACAGGCACTGGCGCAGCGAGCTCCAACTTCCCCCGCTGCCGCATCCCAACCGCAAGATCCCGTGCCCGTGACGTTCAAGGCGCTGGTTACCGAGGCCGGGCCAAAGCTGCAATCGGGGCTGACGTGGCGTGTCTACGCCTCCAAGGCCGAGGCTGACGGCCATTACGAGCTCATCAGCACGCATCGCGAGTCCACACCGACGGCAGCGCTCCTGCCGGGCGAGTACCTCGTCAATGCCGCCTACGGCCTCTCCAACCTGACCAAGAAGGTGAAGGTCGAGAGCGGCCAGTCCATCGAGGAGACCTTCATCCTCAATACCGGAGGGCTGAAGCTCACGGCGGTGCTCGCCGACGGTCAGCCCCTGCCCGAAGGCAATGTCCACTTCAACGTCCTCTCGGATGAGCAGGACCAGTTTGGCAACCGGCGCACAATCCTCGCCGACGCCAAGCCCGGCATGGTCGTCAGGCTCAATGCCGGCGCCTATCACGTAGTTAGCCTATATGGAGACGCCAACGCGAACGTGGGTGTCGATGTGACGGTGGAGCCGGGCAGGATCACGGAGGCAACGATCAAGCACACTGGCGCCAAGATCACCTTCAAGCTCGTTCAGACCTTGGGCGGCGAGGCGCTCGCCGATACGAAGTGGAAGATCCTCACCTCGGCCGGCGACGAAGTTAAGTCGAATGTGGGAGCGCTGCCAACGCATATTCTCGCCGCCGGGAGCTACGTGGTGGTCGCCGATCACGGCGGCCTGAATTACACGCGGAAGTTCAGTATCGAGCCGGGCCAGCCGAAGCAGATCGAGGTAGCCATCGAGGACGGCCCAACCTCGCCCGAGGCCTTGAAGGCACTACTGGAACCGCCCGAGCCGCCGACCTCGGGGGCCGGGACCTACGCCGGAGACGGCGGCCCGGAGTCGGGCATGGGCTTCGACGGCTTCTCGTCGGCGCCCGCCGACCCCAATGCCCCGCTGATCAATCCAGGTGCGCTATTCCGCCCCTCGCGCTGACCTAAGCCGCCTCGGCGCTCGTCGTCTCACGCAAGTCCGGCGGCTCGGCCTCATCGACCAGCATACGCAGCGCCGCATCCAGCTTTATGACCTGTTGCTGCTGGCTGCCGAGACGTCTGATGGACACCGTCCCCTCCTCGGCCTCGCGCTTGCCGACCACGATCATCACCGGCACCTTGGCGAGCGAATGCTCGCGCACCTTGTAGTTGATCTTCTCGTTGCGAAGATCGGCCTCGGCGCGGAGACCGGCTGAATTCAGCGCGGCGAGCACTTTGCGTGCGTAATCGTCGGCATCCGAGACGATGGTGGCGACGACCGCCTGCACCGGCGCGAGCCATTGCGGCAAATGGCCGGCATGATGCTCGATCAGGATGCCCGTGAAACGCTCGAGCGATCCGAACATGGCGCGATGAATCATGACCGGCACCGTCTTCTCGCCGTCGGGACCGATATAGAAGGCGCCGAGACGCCCAGGCAAATTGAGGTCGACCTGAATCGTACCGCATTGCCAGTCGCGGCCGATGGCATCGCGCAGCACATATTCGAGCTTGGGACCGTAGAAGGCGCCCTCCCCCGGGTTGAGCTCGTAGTCGAGCCCGGCGGCCTCGACAGCCCGCTTGAGCGCCGCCTCCGCCTTGTCCCATAT
>JBOHJE010000034.1:0-44840 GCA_050728375.1 Methyloceanibacter sp. | reverse complement strand
GGCAACAAACGCGCCATGGTAGGTCGGTCGCGAATGAAGGTCCTGCTCGCGCCCGCTGACCGATGCGACGGCCCACCGGCGCGCAAGCAGGTAGCTCAGGGCGCTGAGCATAATAATCGCGAGAAGGAGGTAACCGATCATTTCCGTCCGCCGGTTCCTGGCAGCGCCTTCAGATAAGGCTTGCGAGTTTTTGGCGTGGCCGCCGCGTCAAGAGCTGCGGCCACGCCGTCAATCAATTCGCACAAGAGCGTGTGACGCCGGCCTACGACGTTGGCGCGTCCATCTTCTCTGCGTTCTTTGCGCGTTCCTGCATTTCCTTCAGCTTGTCCTCCGAGAGGACGACCAAGCCTCGCTCATGGAGATAACCGTCCTCACCCATTGCATCGTCGCTGGTGTATTCCTCGATAAACTCGTTCATGCCGGAGATGACCTTCCGGTGAGGATTTTTGATGTAGATGAATAGCGGACGGGACAGGCCATAGCTGCCATTGGCGATCGTGTCGAAGCCCGGCGAGGTACCGCCGATCTTCACGCCCTGAAGCTTGTCCTGGTTCTCATAGAGGAAGGAGTAGCCGAAGATGCCGAGGGCATTCGAGTCGGCTTCGATGCGCTGAACGATAAGGTTGTCATTCTCGCCTGCCTCGATGAAGGGGCCGTCCTGACGCATGGGCGTGCACTTCTCCTTCACAAGGTCCTCGAACTCCTTCTTTTCCATCGAGCCCTTCTTGGTCTTGAAGTACTCGAGCGACTGGCAGCCCTCATGCATGGCCAGCTCGACGAAGGCGTCGCGCGTGCCGGACGTGGGGGGCGGGCCATAGACGGTGATCGCTACATCGGGGAGCGATTTATCGACGTCGCTCCACTTCTTGTAGGGATTCTTGACGAGCTTGTCGCCGTCGGGCACCTCGGAGGCGAGGGCGAGGAAGATCTGCTCCTTGCTGAGATCGATGGGCTTGCCCTTCTTGGACTGGGCGATCGATAGCCCGTCATAGCCAATGAGGAGTTCGGTGACGTCGTCGACGCCGTTCTTCTGGCAAAGCTCAAATTCCGACTTCTTCATGGCCCGCGAAGCGCCGGTGATGTCGGGATTGGATTCGCCGACCCCTTGGCAGAAAATCTTCATGCCCCCACCGGTACCGGTCGACTCGACGACCGGGGCCTTCTGGCCTGTCTTCTTGCCAAACTCTTCGGCAACGGCTTGGGTGTAAGGGTAGACCGTCGAAGAGCCGACAACCTTCAATTGATCACGGGCGAGCGCCGGGCCCGCCGTGCTAAGAGCGGCGACGGCTAGCGTCGCGGCGATACCAATCCTGTTCACGGTAGATCTCCCTTCGGAATTGCAGTGAGCCTCCGCCGGCGCGAGCAACGCCGCCAGCTCGCGGGCACGCTAGGTTTCCGGGATCATTGTTTTATGACAGCCATGATTCGAATTTGTGACAGTCTAGGCCCTTGGTTTAGCTCAAGCTTATCGAAACTGGGATGTGGATAAGCCAGCCAGGCCCTCAGGCGCCGCGGGCCTCGTTAAGCATCACCGTGAAGGTCGAGCCATTGCCGAGTTTGGAGGCGATGGCGAGCTCGCCGCGATGGCGGTTGAGAATGTGCTTGACGATGGCAAGCCCCAGCCCCGTGCCCCCCTTCTCCCGGCTCGAGGCGACATCGACGCGATAGAAGCGCTCGGTCAGACGCGGCAGATGCTCGGGCGCGATGCCTGGACCGTCGTCCGTGACGGAGATGGCGTAACGGCCGGCCTGACGGCCGAGCGAGGGGATCTGCTTGGCCTCGATTCGTACATGGCCGTTGGACTTGCCATATTTGAGCGCGTTCTGGACCAGGTTCTGGAGGACTTGAAGCAGCTCGTCGCGGTCGCCTCGAACGATCGCGGGGCGGCCGAAGCGAGCGACTTCGAGCGTCGCTCCCGCCTCGCGGGCGATCGGCTCCAGCGTGTCGCGGGCGTGGTCGAGCACGTCGTTCAGATCCACGAGGTCTCTCGGCGGCACGTGGGCGTTCATCTCGACCCGGCTCAACGACAAAAGCGCATCGATGAGGCGGGTCATGCGCTGGGCCTGCTCGGCCATGATCGGCAGGAATCGCTCGCGCGCGGTGGAATCGTCCTTCGCCGTGCCCTGGAGCGTCTCGATGAAGCCGCGGAGCGAGGCGAGCGGGGTCCGCATCTCGTGGCTGGCATTGGCAATGAAGTCGGCGCGCATCTGGTTAAT
This sequence comes from Methyloceanibacter sp., assembly GCA_050728375.1. Lineage (GTDB taxonomy): Bacteria > Pseudomonadota > Alphaproteobacteria > Rhizobiales > Methyloligellaceae > Methyloceanibacter. The sequence continues at coordinate 42,624 of JBOHJE010000034.1, read as the reverse complement.
ACGCTCGATCTCCGTGAGATCGCGGAGCAGCACGAGGATGTTGCCCTCCTGGCCCGGCCCCCGGCTCAAAGGCGCAACGGTCACCGCCATGCGGCGGCCTATCGGCACGCGCTCAGCGTAGATCACCGTGACGGCGCGGCCGCGTTCGGGCGCAGCGCTCACCGCGTCGAGGAACTCCGGCGTGCGGATGACCGAGGAAATGTGGCTGCCTTCGCGCAAGGAGGCGAACAAGCCGCGGGTCGGCGCATTGCGAAAGAGCACCTGCCCCGCCTCGTTGACCAGGATCACGGGGTCGGGCAAAGCCTCGGCCATGACGTTCATGGCAAAAGCCGAGCGGCCGGACTCGCTCGGCCGGAGCACGCCTTCGCCGAGGGCTTGATCGAAATCCTGCCGCGGCAGCAAGCCCAGGGCGGCAACGAAACTGAGGAAGGCGGCGAAGGCGAAGGCGGCCGGGAGATTGGTGAGGCTTACGAGCGTAGCCATGATGAGGGCCACGACCAGGATCTGCCACAGCGACGCCCGTAGCTTGGCCGCGATCTCCCGTGCGCCGCACCTGAGCACTTGGCCTGCGCGCCACCAGAGGCTCGAAGTCAGTGTCCGCGTATCCTGTTCCGCCTGCTCGCTCAATGCCTTCTTCCTGGGCCTCCCGGGACGACTCGACCGGCGCCGACCTCGATGATTGCTCTTGGATTATCACGTTTCTGCGACATTTGCTCCGGCACGTTACGGCCAATCCATGACCGCGGACGGGGCGTCATTCCGTTGCAATAATCTTCGGCTTTGAGGTCCGCGGGAAAGGGGCGGAGGGGAATGTCGCAAACGATCCTACTGGAAAAGGTTGGGCCTGGCGAGGAGCCCCCGGGCATCGATATCGACGATCCAGTCCTGCCCGGCATGAGGTGTCGATCGAAGTGGATCGCGCTGGTTGCCACGCTGCTTGTCCTACCGATTGATGCCGAACCGGCTCTCGCCCAAGACGTCCATCGCTGTTTGCCGTCGAGCACGCAGACGGTTCCCTCGCCTGGCGATCCTGGTCTCGCCTGGCCGAGGGCGGCGCGCTCGTCGCGATGCGGATCACCGGGCCGTTCGAGGGTCCGTGGTCCTTCGGCTCGCTGCCGGACGGCTCGTTTCTCGTGACCGAGCGGGAAGGGCGGCCTTCAGCATGCGAGACCCGGAGCCGACAACCGTGCGGTGTCCGGCGTCCCGTCCGTGCTCTACAGATTGCATGGTGGCCTGCTGGACGTGGCGATCGATCTGGACTTTGCCACCAGCGGCCTCGTCTATCTCTCCTATTTGCAAGGAGACGAGACGGCGTCGACCATAAGGATCATGAAGGCTCGCTACGACGAGAAGGCCGAGGCCTTACTCAACCAGAAGGTCATCTTCGAAAGCACCCTGGCTCCAAAGACCGACCAGATCCGAGGACGTCTCGCGCTCTCGGGCGACGGCTACCTGTTTCTCACCCTCGGCGATCTATGGGAGAGACGGCGGGCGCAGGATCTGACCGACGACAGGGGCTCGATCATCCGCATCAAGACCGACGGCTCCATCCCCGACGACAACCCGTTCGCGCATCAGGCGGGCGCGTTGCCGGAGATCTGGACCTACGGTCACCGCAATCCTCAGGGTACTATCTAAAGTATCAGCTCGGCGCATCCGCGACATCCGGATCGGTTCGACAGGCTCGGTCTACGTGCTGGCCGAGGGTGACGCAATTTACCGTCTCGAGCGCTCGCTCGACGCGACCGGGCCTGACAAGAGGCCTCTCTAGCGTCGCCAGGACGGCGTATCGTCAAATTTGAAAGCAAGGATCGGGGTGCGGAGGCAACGGCCACGGACTACGACGTAAGGATCACGAACCTAAGGACCACGACCATGCGCCCCACGGTTGCCCCTTCACTCCGCTCCGAAACACCCACGCCAGACGACGCGAGATGGGCGGCCGTCGTCGCCCGCAATGCCGCCTTCGACGGGCTCTTCTACACTGCCGTGACAACGACCGGCGTGTATTGCCGGCCCTCCTGCCCAGCAAGGCATCCCAAGCGCGAGCATGTCTGCTTCTATGACACGACGGCAGAGGCCGAGAAGGCCGGATATCGGCCCTGCAAGCGCTGCAAGCCAGATCAACCGCCGCTGGCCGAGCAATATGCCGCTAAGGTCGCCGAAGCCTGCCGGCTGATCGAGAGCGCGGACGGCGAACCCAAACTTGACGATCTCGCCCAGGCGGCCGGCCTGAGCCCCTCACACTTCCATCGGATCTTCAAAGCCGCGCTTGGAGTCACGCCCAAGGCTTATGCAAGCGCCCATCGCAGCAAGCGGGTCCGGGAAGAGCTTTCGCGAAGCCCCACGGTGACGCAGGCGATCTATGACGCGGGCTTCAACTCCAACGGCCGCTTCTATGCGACGGCATCTGACGTTCTCGGCATGACGCCGACCGCCTTTCGCAGCGGCGGGGCCGACACTGAAATCAGGTTCGCTTTCGCCGACACCTCGCTCGGCACCGTCCTCGTCGCGGCGAGCGCCAACGGCGTGTGCGCCATCATGCTCGGTGACGAGCGGAAGCCTCTGCTCAGCGCGTTGCACAAGCAGTTCCCCCGAGCGCGAATGGCCGGAGACGACAAGAATTTCGAGCGGCTGGTCGCGGAGGTCGCCGGCGTGGTCGAAGAGCCGAGCAAAGGGCTCAACCTGCCGCTTGATCTCAGGGGCACCGCCTTTCAGCATCGCGTGTGGGAGGCGCTGCGGCGCATCCCTGCCGGCAGCACCGCAAGCTATGCCGAGATCGCCGCACACATCGGGGCGCCCAACGCCGTGCGCGCGGTGGCAGGCGCCTGCGCCGCGAACCGAGTCGCCGTGGCCATCCCGTGCCACCGCGTGGTGCGGCGCGACGGTTCGCTCTCGGGTTATCGCTGGGGCGTCGAACGTAAGCGCGCTTTGCTCGGCAAGGAAGCCAAGTCCTAGCGGGAGAGTCCCTTGGCGGCGAGCTCATCGACGTAGCTCTGCCAGCGGATCTCCTGATTCTCGCCGAGATCGCGGAGGTAATCCCAGACATAGAGGCCGGTATTGTGGCCATCGTTGAACACGATGCGGACGGCGTAGTTGCCGACCGGCTCGAGCCCCACGATTCCGACATTCCTCTTGCGGGGCACAGTGACGCGCTGCTCCGGGCTGTGGCCTTGAACCTCCGCGCTCGGGCTGAGCACGCGCAAAAGCTCGGCCGGCAGCGTAAAGCTCCGCCCGTCGTCGAAGGCGACGGTCAGCGTCCGCTTGTCTTTGCCGAGCTTGAGCTCGGTAGGCCAGGAGTCCGCCACAGGCACCACCTCAGCCCAGGTCGATCTCGCCCTCGACCTCATGATCGAGAGGCGTTCCCTCGGCAGTCAGCACCATCTTCATCTTGACTTTGCCTCTGCCGCCAAGGCCCTGTTCACGGACCACGCGCTCTATTGCCTGCTGGGAGGTAACCCCCACCTCTTTCAGGAATTTCCGCATCGACATGTTAAAGCGTTGTTCGTCCATGCATGGCCTCCTTCGGCGCTTCATCCCGTGATATGGAAGATGAAGTTCTTATATATATAGAGACGAAAGCGCATGGCGGTCACCTCGCGAGGAAAAGGCCGCGCCAAACCGAAAGCGCGAGCCGGCCGGTCGATGAAAGCCAAGAAGACTGTCAAACGCCGCAGCCCCGCCGCGGTGCTCGCCGAACCGCTCTACCGGAAGCGCGTCATCAAGAGCGCTAAAACATACACCCGTAAGGGCAAGTCGCCCATGGCCGAGGACACGGACGCAACGGAATGAGCCGAACCATCTCGCCCCTTGTCGACCCCTTCGGGCGGCACATCACCTATCTGCGCGTCTCGGTCACCGACCGTTGCGACTTCCGCTGCGTTTACTGCATGTCGGAGGCCATGAGCTTTCTGCCCCGCGAGGAGTTGCTCACGCTCGAGGAGATCGACCGGCTGGCAAGCGCCTTTGTCGCGCGCGGCGTGCGAAAGCTCAGGCTCACCGGCGGTGAGCCTCTGGTCAGGCGCAACATCCTGTGGCTCATCAAGGCCCTGTCGCGCCATCTGGGGACCGGTCTCGACGAACTGACCCTCACTACCAATGGCAGCCAGCTTGAACGCTATGCCGATCAACTCGCCGACTGCGGCATCGCCCGCATCAATATCTCGCTCGACACACTCGACCCAGACAAATTCCGCGAGATTACGCGGCGGGGCGATTTCGACCAGGTGATGCGCGGCATCGAAGCGGCCGCGCGGGCCGGGATCAAGATCAAGATCAACACCGTGGCGCTCAGGGACGTCAATGCCGACGAGATCGTCGAACTCATAAACTGGAGCCATGGGCGCGGCTTCGATCTCACCCTGATCGAGACGATGCCCATGGGCGAGATCGACGGTGACCGGACGGAACAATACCTCCCGCTGTCGCTGGTGCGGGCGAAGCTGGCGCGGCGCTTCACGCTCGAGGAGATCCCATACCGGTCTGGCGGGCCGGCCCACTATGTACGTGTCGCAGAGACCGGCGGGAGGCTCGGATTCATTACGCCCCTGACCCACAATTTCTGCGAAGCGTGCAATCGGGTACGCGTCACCTGCACCGGCACGCTCTATATGTGTCTCGGCCAGGAGGATGCCGCGGACCTCCGAGCCCCGCTCAGAGTAGGCAAGTCGGACGGCTTGCTACACGCTGCGATCGACGAGGCCATCGCCCGCAAGCCAAAAGGCCACGACTTCGTGATCGACAGGGGTCTGCGGCCCTCAGTTTCCCGCCACATGTCAACCACCGGCGGATAAGTGGGGGCAAGATTAACGCTCCGATGCGCGAGCTGCAACGTTTCGCGGTAAACGGCACCAAGGTGTCCCAAAGCGGGCGAAGACGAACAGGACGGCGCCGCGTCGACCGGCCTCGTTAGTCAATCAGCTTACGGCGTTTTTAACCCACGAACGGCTAATTTCGCTCGCGGATCAGGGAACTAGTCCGCCTACTGGGTCTGGCACGCTTCCCGTTCTCCAAGATCAAGATCGATCGCCAATTCATCCGCAACATGACGCGCGATCCGGCGATGCGAGCGATCGTCAAGACCATCATCGCGCTCGGCAGGTCGCTCGACGCGACCATCACCGCCGAGGGAGTGGAGACGCCAGAGCAGGCTGCCCATGCTGCGAGATTCGGCTGCGCGCAGGTGCAAGGCTTCCTCTACGGTCAGCCGGGCGCCTCCTTTGCCGACGGCAAGCCGCAGACCCAGCCGAGCGGCAAGGCGACGCCGATCAGGGCGCGCAGCAGCGCCGCATGAGTAGTCTCGCGTCGGTCATCTCGTGGTATCGACAGGCTTGGTGACCGGCGCGCCGAGAAGCGCGCCCCATGAGCCCTTGTAGAACGCCCGGTCGTCGGCCTTCGCGGTGGAGGGGCGCTTGGCGGGGGGACGGCTTCCGCTCCCTAGCCCGAGAAAGCCTTTCTGGGACGGCGGGGCGGCCTTGGCCGGCTTGGGCGGCTTGGCCGGCTTGGCCGGCTTGGGCGCCTTGGCCGGCTTGGCCGGCTTGGGCAAGGCTCGAACGACCTTCGGCTTGGCCGGTGCGGGAGCGGCGGCAGGCGCGGGCCGCGGCGGTTCAACCCGAAGCCACGCCTCGCGATCCACCGGCACGGGCAACGGCGGCAGACGGGCGAGCGCGACGCTGGCGACCGTCTCCGACGTCGCGGGATCAGGACCCTCGCCTTCCGGGACCGCATCGTCGCGGGCGACTTCCCGCACATCGACTTCCAGCAGGTCGGGCTCGACGGTGTCGGCGGGCAATGGCAGGGCCGAGGTCAGGTCCGCTGGATCGTAAACTTCCGGGGCAGGCGTCCCGGCAAGCTCGGCTTCCGCCGCGACTTTCTGCACCGGCTCCTCCGTGAGAAGCTTAAGACCAGACTCGGCGATGGCCGAGGCCAGCGGATCGATGGCCTGGACAACATGCGACTTGGCGGTGGAATCAGGCTCGGCAAGAGTCGGAGCTTGTGGCTCGACGGCACCGACCAAGTCCGGCGCGACCATGGTCGTCGGCTCAATGGCATCGGCCTCGGCCATCTGGGAAGCCGGCTCGATGGGCTTGGCCCCGGCGATTTCGGAAAGCGGGGCGCGCTCGATTTCGGCCGCGGCCATCGCCGTCGGCTGCTCGAACTCGGTGTCGCCCTCGCCGATCGAGGTCCTGATCGCGACATTCACCACCACGTTGCGCGGACCGAGCGCCGTGCCCGGCGCGGGCAAGGTGATCGCGAGCGGCAGCACGGCGGCGGCGAAGGCCACGTGCATGAGCCCGGCGCTGAAGGCGCAAGCCGGCAGGCTGAAAGTCTTGGAGCCAATCACGGCCGCGGCCAGCGAGGTTCGATGTCAACACACGCGCTACGCTTCGCCTGACGGGACTTAGCTGAGTCGCACCGCTTCGGGCAAGTCTCTAGTTTTCCATGACAATTCTGGGGGCGGCCCGGTCGCCTGCCTTATGCCGATCGAGCTCGGCGAAGACCCGGTTCGCGATCTCGCGGTAAGCGAGCGCCACCGGCGAGGACGGGTCCGTCGCCACCACTGGGCGTCCCTCGTCAGAGGTCTCCCGGATCGCCATGGTCAGCGGCACCTCGCCGAGGAAAGGGATGCCGAGGCGGCCGGCCACCTGTTTCGCGCCGCCATGGCCGAAAATGTCGGAGCGCTCCCCGCAATGCGGGCAGACAAATGTGCTCATGTTCTCGACGAGGCCGAGCACCGGCACGTTCACCTTGCGGAACATGTTGAGCCCCTTGCGCGCGTCGATCAGCGCGAGATCCTGGGGCGTCGATACGATCACGGCGCCGGCGAGCGGCACCTGCTGCGCCATGGTGAGCTGGGCGTCGCCGGTGCCGGGCGGCATGTCGACCACGAGCACGTCGAGTTCGCCCCAGGCCACGTCCTTCAGCATTTGCGACAGCGCCGACATCACCATCGGCCCGCGCCAGATCATCGGCGTCTCCTCGTCGACAAGGAAGCCCATGGACATCACCTTCAGGCCATAGGCCTGCATCGGCTCGAGCTTGTTTCCGGCAAGCTGCTGCGGCACGCCCTTGAGGCCGAGGAGGAGCGGCATGGATGGGCCGTAGATATCTGCGTCAAGCACGCCCACGCGCAGGCCCTTCTCCTTTAGAGCGAGCGCGAGATTGACGGCGGTGGTCGACTTGCCGACGCCGCCTTTGCCCGAGGCCACGGCGATGATGTTGGTCACACCCGGGACACCGCCCGGCCGGTGGCGCGCGTCGCGCGCGGCGCCGGCGCGCGTGAAGGCGGGGGATTGATGGTGCGTCTCATGTCCTGTGTGGGGCGCCGGATGCGCGCCGCCATTGCCGCCGCGCTGAGCCCCGGGCTCGCGATCAGCGGTGAGCGTGACGGCGACGCCTACGACGCCGGGAAGGTTCCGCACCACGCTTTCCGCCGCCTGCCGCACTGCCTCGAGCTCGCCGGCGCGCGAGGGATCGACGGAGATGGCGAAATAGACTTTGCCCTTGCGGATCACCACCTCGGACACAAGGCCCTGAGAGACGATGTCCCTTTGACGATCGGGGCCCTTGACGCCTTTGAGCGCGGCGAGGATCCGTTCCTTGGAAAGTGTTTCGGTCATTGGGACTATGTAATCCCGGATTGGCCCGAGACCAACTCCCTTATCCGCGCAGGCTCAGGCGGAGGCCCTGGTGCGAAAGCCCCGGAAACAGGCGCGGCAATGCGTCGATCCTGTCCCAGCCGCGGTCTTCGCTCACGGTTTCGACCTTCAAGTTCTCGAAATAGGTGTCGAGAACGGCGGCGCGCTCCTCGGCCAGCGGCGGGCGGCAATAATCCTCCTCCTCCCACACGGCGACGCCATCCCCGCGGATGCGCGCATGCGTGAGGCCGCGCGTGAGCGCTCTGCCGAAGGGCTTCATGCCGGCGAACTCGTTGCGCCGGAGACGCTCGGCAAGCTCGCCCATGAGGTTTCGCTTCGGCTTCGCCGTAACCAGATAAAATGCCATGATCGTCGCTCCTGAGCTGTCGCCCACCGCGCCATGAGCAAGAGATAGGTGCCGGCGAGCACATCGTCATCCCCAAGGGAGCGTTGCCGAGACGCGTCCCCTCCCCCCTTACGGGGAGGGGGTCGAAACAAAAACTCATCGTCTCTTCTCACTCCTGGTTCGTCACATCCCCTCACCGCGCCGCAAGGCAGCTGCCGGCAGGAAGATACCTCTTGGGTTGTGTGTAATGAGCGCCGGCGGCGCTCCCGTCGCAAGCAGGCCACAATTCCGACCTCTCATGGGCCCTGGGTTGAAGGGGGCATAGGAACGGGTCCGGGCCGGGCTCGGCGCGAGTGCCATGCTTCATCCGATCCGCCCGCGATCGATGCCGGCGAATTCTTCCTCACCCAGCCGAATCGCGCGGCGCGCTTCGTCTTCTACGATTTGCGCGGCCGCTTCGCCGGCATGTTCGACCGGTCCTCGATAGCGAGGGCGACTTCAACCATACGGCCCGCAAATGCTTAACGCCCAAGTGTCGGAAAAGGACGGCAGTCAAGCCTTCCTTAACCCTGTTCTTGCTATTCTTGGCAAGGCAGGGCCAAGCGCCATAGCGTTTGCCCGACAGCCTCTTCCACAGATGCGAGGGAAACATGCGCGTTGTGGCCGGTTCGGGAAATTCTGAGGATTCGAAGGACTATCGGCAGGCTGAGCTTGACCGGCATCTCGCGGCGATGTCGCGCTTCATCGAGCGCGCCCGGAACGAGAGCGGCGCGGCTCCCCGATTCACCATGATCCTGCGCTCGGCGGCGTCGGTGCCAGCGCAAGCCTTGGTGGCCATGAAGGACGATCTCTCCCGCGCGGGCGCGAACGCCAAGGCAATTCTCGCCAAGCTCGAGCCCGAGGACGATCTTCGGCAATTCTTCGCAAGCCTGTCCGAACTTTCCCCAGCGGAACCAGCGAAGCTCTTGATCCGCTGGGCCCGCAACCCCCGCCTGCTCGACGCGCATGAGCAAGTCACCTATGGCGAGACGATGTGCTGGTTGGGCGATGCGATGCGCCGCGATGCCGACAAGCGCAACGCCCTGACGCTGTTCGACGATGGCGCATCCGAGGCGGTGCGGCGCGGCCAGCTCGCTTTCGAGGCGCTGTGGGCTTCCTCGGCGGCAGTGCCAACCCGCCACCTGGCCCCGCGCGAGGCCGCGAGGCCGACGGGGACCTACGAGCAAGTTCCCACGTCGGCCGTGTCCCCGTTCCGCCCCAATCCGCAAGGCTGGCCGCTCGTCCGGCACTAGGGACCGCTCTGGGCGCCGCGATTCTTGCGGCATCAGACGAGATCTCCGTCATTGCCGGGCTTGACCCGGCAATCCATTCCATTGGAGCTTCAGCCGCTGAGAGGTAACGGCATGGAGGCCGGATCAAGTCCGGGCATGACGAGCCTACTAAGTCCCATCCTTCCGTGGCACTTGGAGTTGCCGATGCTTGGAAGATTGACGACCATCCTGCTGCTTCTCGGCTGCGCGTCTGCGCTGTCCGCAGAGCAGCCCCCGGGACCCTCGCTTTCGGACCTCATGAAGTACCCGGCCTATGTCACTGCCTATAAGAGCATGCTCACCGGCGAGACGGTGCCGGACTGGGTCGGAAGCTACGCAGAAACTTTGGACGGCCCGCCCACCCCCTCGGTCGAGGTCCCTGTGACCAACGAGACCTACCGGATGGGCTTCACCTGCCAGCCGAACGCGTGTGGCGACAACCAGCTCTATGTGCTGTTCACGCCGGAAGCCACACAGGCCTGGGGCTTGCTCATCGAGGGTAAGGAGCACCGCTGGCTCGGCCATCCCTTTCCCAACATCAAATCCGCGATCCTGAGCCTGCTTGAATAACCGCGCTGACCCTTTCCCGTCATTGCCGGTCTTGACCCGACAATCCATTCCAATGACGCTTCAACCCGCTGAGACGTAACGGCATGGATGCCCGGCAATGAGAGGCTGCCGATGCCACCCTCAACCATGCAGGCGATGGTGCTTGAGGCGGCGGGGAGGCCGCTGAAGGCTGCCGAGCTGAGCGTGCCTGAGCCGGGGTCGAAGCAATTCCTGCTCAAGGTGCTGGCCTGCGGCGTGTGCCGCACCGACCTCCACATCTTCGACGGCGAGCTCGATAGGCCGAAACTGCCGCTCGTGCTCGGGCATGAGGTCGTCGGGCGCGTCGAGGCGCTAGGCAGGGGCGTCGAGGGGTTCGCCATCGGCGACCGCGTGGGGGTGCCGTGGCTCGGCTTCACCGACGGCACCTGCACCTTTTGCCTGGCGGGGCACGAGAATCTCTGCGATGACCCGCGCTTCACCGGCTACCAGGTCGACGGCGGCTACGCGGCCTATACGGTCGCTAACTCGCGCTACTGCTTCAAATTGCCGGAGGGCTACAGCGATGCGGAAGCCGCGCCGCTGCTCTGCGCGGGGCTGATCGGCTACCGCTCGCTGAAGCTGGCGGGAGGGCCCGGCGAGGCAAGAAGGCTCGGCATCTACGGATTCGGTGCCGCCGCGCATATCGTGGCACAGGTCGCCCGCCACCAGGGCCGCGAGGTCTACGCCTTCACCCAGCCGGGCGACAAAGCCGCGCAAGACTTCGCCCGCATGCTCGGCGCCGCATGGGCCGGCGGCTCCGACGAGTCGCGGCCGCAAGAACTCGATGCGGCTATCATCTTCGCGCCTGTGGGCTCGCTGATCCCCGCCGCGCTAAAGGCCGTGCGCAAGGGCGGCACGGTGGTGTGCGGCGGCATTCATATGAGCGACATTCCGAGCTTCCCCTACGACATTCTTTGGGAGGAGCGGGTGCTGCGCTCGGTGGCCAATCTCACGCGGGACGATGCGCGGGAGTTCCTGGCGCTCGCGCCGCAGATTCCCGTCAAGACCACGGTGCGGCCGATGAAGCTCACCCAAGCCAACGAAGCGCTCGAACGCTTGCGCGAAGGCGAGCTGACCGGCGCCGCCGTGCTTATTCCCTAAGGCTTTCGATCCTTGCCCATCTCGATATCGACGCCCTCGCCCTTGGTCACCTTGCCGGAAAAGCCGGGCACGTCGATCTTCACGATGTCCTGCTGTTGCCGGTAGTAGAGAAAGCCCAGCACACCAAGGCCTGCGAGCGCGACGACGAGCAGCAGCACCAGCACGGTGTTCATTCCGCCTGGGCGTTTCACTTGATCGGCCATCACACCTCTCCGTCCTAGTTGGCTGTAAACGAACGCCGCTCGCCGAAGCCGGTTCCGGCCTCTCAGCTCACGCTTGACGGGCATCGGGGCCGGGCCCAGGATTGTCGCAAAGGAAGCAACAGACACAGTATTCTAGGGAGAAGTTCCATGCTGCATCACGTCATCGAGACCCTCAATTCGCGCGTGGCCCTGAGGCCCCGCTACGAGAATTTCATCGGCGGCCAGTGGGTCGCACCCGTCGAAGGCCGGTATTTCGACAATATCAGCCCGATCACCGGCAAGCCGGTCTGCCAAATCGCCCGCTCGCAGGCCGCCGACATCGAGCTTGCGCTCGACGCGGCGCATAAGGCGAAGGACGCCTGGGCCAACACGGCGCCAGCGCAGCGCGCGGCGCTGCTCAACAAGATCGCCGACCGCATGGAGGAGAATCTCCAGCTCCTCGCCGCGGTCGAGACCATCGACAACGGCAAGCCGATCCGTGAGACGAGCGCCGCCGACATGCCGCTCGCCATCGATCATTTCCGCTATTTCGCGGCCTGCGTGCGCGCTCAGGAAGGCACGCTTGGCGAGATCGACCACGACACCGTGGCCTATCACTATCACGAGCCTCTCGGCGTCGTGGGCCAGATCATCCCCTGGAACTTCCCGATCCTCATGGCGTCCTGGAAACTCGCTCCGGCGCTCGCCGCAGGCAACTGCGTGGTGCTGAAACCGGCGGAGCAGACGCCGATGTCGATCATGGTTCTCATGGACGTGCTCGGCGACATCCTGCCGCCCGGCGTGCTCAACGTGGTCAATGGCTTCGGCGTCGAGGCCGGCAAGCCGCTGGCCCAGAACAAACGCATCTCCAAGGTCGCGTTCACCGGCGAGACCACGACCGGCCGGCTTATCATGCAATACGCGTCGGAGAATTTGATCCCGGTGACGCTGGAGCTCGGCGGCAAGTCGCCGAACATCTTCTTCGCCGACGTGATGGCCGAGGACGACGACTTCTTCGACAAGACCCTCGAAGGCTTCACCATGTTCGCACTCAACCAGGGCGAGGTTTGCACCTGCCCGTCCCGCGCGCTCGTGCAGAAATCGATCTACGACCGCTTCATGCAGAAGGCGATCGACCGGGTGAAGAAGGTGAAGCAGGGCAACCCGCTCGAGGCAGACACTATGATCGGCGCCCAGGCCTCGAACGATCAGCTTGAGAAGATCCTCTCCTATATCGATATCGGCCAGAAGGAAGGCGCCAAGCTGCTCACGGGCGGCGAGCGCGCGAAGCTGAACGGCGACCTCGCCGAGGGGTATTACGTCGAGCCCACGGTGTTCGAGGGCCACAACAAGATGCGCATCTTCCAGGAGGAGATCTTCGGGCCCGTCCTGTCGGTCACGACGTTCGAGACCGAGGAGGAGGCTCTCGCGCTTGCCAACGACACGCTCTACGGGCTCGGCGCCGGCGTGTGGACCCGCGACATCAATTGCGCCTATCGCATGGGCCGCGGCATCCAGGCGGGGCGGGTGTGGACCAACTGCTACCACCTTTATCCCGCGCATGCGGCGTTCGGCGGCTACAAGAAGTCCGGCATCGGGCGCGAGACCCACAAGATGATGCTGGACCATTACCAGCAAACCAAGAACGTGCTGGTGAGCTACAGCCCCAAGGCGCTCGGCTTCTTCTAGCCGGGTGGCCGAAGCCGGAAGCAAGAGCGCCGTCGCGCTGGCGCGCGGTTTTGCCGGCTGGGCGTGGCGCAACCGGCCTGAGCTCTGGCTGCTCGGCGGGATTTTTCTGGCCGGGCTTCTGCTGCTCGCTTTCGGCTTCATCGCCGAGGAGGTGATCGAGGGCGACGCCGGGCGCTTCGACGAGACGGTGCTACGCGGCTTGCGCAACCCGGCGGACCTCTCCGATCCGCTCGGGCCGCCATGGCTCGAAGAGGCGGCAAGGGACGTCACCGCGCTCGGCAGCTATGCCGTGCTCGGCCTCGTATTCCTCGCGGTGCTCGCCTATCTCCTGATGACGCAAAAAGGCGCGGCCGCCCTTTGGGTGGCGCTGACGGTGGGCGGCGGTGTTTTGCTGAGCAACGCTCTCAAGCTCGCCTTCAACCGCCCGCGCCCCGAACTGGCGCATGCCGCCCGCGTCTTCACGCCGAGCTTCCCGAGCGGCCACGCCATGCTGTCGGCGGTGACCTTCCTCACGCTCGGCGTACTGCTTGCCAGCCTGCATGGTTCCTGGCGGCTCAAACTATTCTTTCTCGGTCTCGCCATCCTGGTGACAATTGCGGTCGGCGTGAGCCGGGTCTATCTCGGCGTGCATCATCCGACCGACGTGCTGGCGGGATGGTGCATCGGCGCAGGCTGGGCCGCGCTATGCTGGACCGTCGTCCATTGGCTCCAGAAGCGCGGTACAATCGAGCCGATGGCGGCGGATGCGCTCGACAAGGAGGACCAAGCCCATGGTTGAACGAGTTCTTGCCACCGATGCGGCGCTCGGCCTGATCGAGCGCCTGAAACGGCAGCACGGGCCGCTCATGTTCCATCAGTCGGGTGGCTGCTGCGACGGCTCCGCGCCGATGTGCTATCCGGAGGGCGATTTCAGGGTCGGTGGCAACGACGTGCATCTCGGCGAGATCGGCGGCTGCCAAGTCTATATGGACGCCGACCAGTTCGACTACTGGAAGCACACTCAGCTCATCATCGACGTGGTGCCGGGGCGAGGCTCTGGCTTCTCGCTCGAAGCCCCCGAGGGCGTGCGCTTTCTCACGCGCAGCCGCGTTTTCACCGATGAGGAAGTGGACGCACTCGCCTCGTCCGCTTAGCTGCGAACGTCTCAGTCGGGAAGGACACTGCCCGGATCGGCCAGGAAGCGCCGGACATCACGGCGGAAGGTGCGTGCGCGCGACTTGACGGTTCTCACCTTCGGCCGCGGCTTCGCCGCAGCTGGCTTCGTCTCCTGCGAGCTTTCGGCCGCCGCCGCTTTCTTGGTGTCGTCGTCGGCTTCGGCCTTGCTTTCCTCGGTGCACTCGGGGCCTTCGCCCCCCGGCCCGCCAGCTACGGCTGACGAGCCGGAGCGACAAAAGGGTTTGTTTCGACCGCCTTGCTGTTCTTGGCGACACACTCGTCAAGCCGGGCGAGAGCGGCCGTGCTCTTGTCGAGAGGCACGCTGATGGTCGCACCGGCGGCAACGAGATTCAGCGCATTCGCCGTCCTCAGGCCGCGCTCGAACTTCTCGTCGCCCACATCCATCGAGACCGAGTTCGCTTCGGCAGCGACCTCCTTGTCCCAGCTCTGTGGCCCGAGATTCATCTTCACGGGATATTGCTTGCCGCGCTCGAGCTTCCAGTTGGGTGACTCCAGATTGAGCGTCAGATCGTTGTCGGTCCTGACGAGCGTCACCATGATATCGTCGTCGAGGGTGCGGCTGATGGCGCAGCGATCGAACTTGTCGTCCTTGAACGTGGCTTCGATCTCCCAGGGTCCGATCGTCTCGGACTTGCTCTCCTCGGCGGTCTCGGCCAGCGCGGCGGCCGCGGCCAGCGAGAACAACGCCGTAGACGCTACGCCAAGTGAAATCCGGCCTGTTTTGCTGAGCATGGGATCCCTCCTTTCAGCGAGATCAAGCGCTGGGCCGGCGCGGGCGCGCCGCTCCCTCCGCCTGCCTGTTCAGATGCAGCTCAAGCAGGCGCGCATTCCTGCGGTTTGCCTTGAAGGCGAAATCGAACAGGTCGCCTATGACGGGAATCGCGCCGACCACGAAGTCGAGGGCGACGTTGCCGAGCATCCGCGCGAGCAGCAGCGGCGAAGCCTTGCTCTGCCAAGCGTGATGCACGATCAGAAGCGAGACCGCGGTGGTGACCGCATCGCCGATGCCGGGAAACAGGCCGAGAACCGAGTCCCAGCCGAACCGGAGCGGCGTGCCCGGGATCCTGAAATTGTTGTCCATGAGCTGAGCCAGCCACTTCGCCTGCGCGAGGCGCTGCGCGTGGCTCATGCCGGACGTGTAGCCCCGCAACAGATCGGCCGTCGACGCGCTGCGTGCGCGCGACCCGGTCTGGGCAAAGGCTGTGCTGCTCATGGGTGGTCCCTCAAAAAATTGAGCCCGGCATATAAGTGGACTCGCAGTCACATCAAACCGTCCAACAAAACAACTCGGCGGCAGGCGGAAGCGTTCCCGCGCGCCCCTGCCGCGGAACAGGCAAGCACACCTGCCCTAGACGACGCGCGCGAGCATCGCGCTCGCGATCTCATGCTCGCCCTGCACCACCTCGTCGGCGCCGTGCCGTTTCAGATGTTCCGCCTCGGCCTCCGAGTGGGCCCTGGCGATAATCAGCAGCTTCGGATTGATGGCGCGCGCCTGCTGGACGACCTGGCCGCCCTCGAAGGCGTCCTGGATGGCCACGAACAGGTAGCGGGCGGCGGCGAGGTTGGCCGCGCGGATCAGCTCGGGGTCGGCGGCGTTCCCGCTCAGCGCTTCGATGCCTTGCTCCTTAAGGAGGGCGACGGAATCGGGATCGCTTTCGATCACGAAGAACGGCCGATCGCGCTTCTTGAGCGCCTCGCTGATAAAGCGCCCGACGCGGCCGTGGCCGACCAGCACGACATGGTTCTCGAGCGCGGTCGGATGGAGTGGCACGCGCGCCGCCGCCGCCGCGGCCGCCTCCTCCTTGGCGCGCGCCCCTTCGATCCTGCGCTCCCGGCGCTCGAAATAGGCATCGAGCATCGAGAACAGCAGCGGGTTCAGCAGGATCGAAATAATGGCGCCGGCAAGGATGAGATCGCGGCCCTGCTCGGGCAGCAGCGCGAGGCCGACGCCGAGCCCGGCCAGGATGAAGGAGAACTCGCCGATCTGGGCGAGCGAGGCCGAGATGGTCAGCGCCGTGGCGTTGGCATAGCCGAAGAGTCGCACGATGGCGAAGGCGGCGAGCGACTTGCCGAGCACGACGATGAGCAACGTGGCCAGGACCGGAACCGGTTCGCGGACCACGATGGTGGGATCGAACAGCATGCCGACCGAGACAAAGAACAGGACTGCAAAGGCGTCGCGCAGCGGCAGCGTTTCCTGCGCGGCCTGCTGGCTCAGAGCGGACTCGCTCAGGATCATGCCGGCGAAGAAAGCTCCCAGGGCGAATGAAACGCCGAACAGCTCGGCGGCGCCGTAGGCCGCGCCCAGCGCGATGACGAAGACCGATAGGCGGAAGAGCTCGCGGCTCCCAGTATGCGCCATGTAGTGCAGGATCCAAGGAATGAGACGCTTGCCGACGATGAGCATCACGGCGATGAAGGCGGCGAGCTTGGCGAAGGTTAGGCCCAGCGTCAGCGCGAGGTCCTGAAAATCAAGGCTGCCGTCGCTGCCTGCAGCGTACAGGCCGGCGAGCGGCGGGATCAGAACCAAGGCGAGGACCATGGCGATGTCCTCCACGATGAGCCAGCCGACGGCGATGCGCCCGCGCTCGGTCTCGATCAGGCGCCGTTCCTGAAGCGCCCGGAGCAGCACCACGGTGCTCGCCACCGAGAGGGCCAGGCCGAACACCAAGCCGGCGCCGATATCCCAGCCGAGCCATGCCGCGAGGCCCATGCCGAGCAGCGTCGCGCATACGATTTGAACAATGGCGCCGGGAATGGCGATGGCCTTAACCGAAAGCAGATCGTCCAACGAGAAGTGCAGGCCGACGCCGAACATCAGTAGGATTACGCCCATCTCGGCGAGCTGGTTGGCGAGGTTCTGGTCGGCGACGTAGCCCGGCGTGAACGGACCGATCAAGATACCGGCGAGCAGGTAGCCCACGAGAGGCGGCAGCCCGAGGCGGTGGACGACCGCTGCGAAGGCCCAGGCCAGCGTCATGGCGGCCACAATGGTCGTGATGAGAGGCGCGTGATGTTCCATGGAGCGATGGGCCTTTTAGCTCGACGTTGTCGCGGCGAGTGGCCCTGCGGGCAAGCTTTGGTCCGTAGCGACCCTGGCCGGCCCGGGCACGGAGGCGACCTCCTGGATCATCGCCTTGGCGATCTCGTGCTCACCCATCACCACGAGACTGGCGCCGTGCTTCATCAGGTGCTCGATCTCGTCCTCGGAATGCGCCCGCGCGACGATGGGCAGGTGGGGGTTTATGGCGCGCGCCTGCTGCACTACCTGGCCGCCCTCGAAGGCATTCGGAATGGCCACGAGAAGGCAGCGCGCCTCGTCGAGATTCGCCGCCGGGATGATCTCCGGATCGGCGGCATTGCCGGTCAGCGCCTCGATGCCCTGCTCCTTCAGCGCCGCCACCATGTCGGCGTCGTCCTCGATGATGAAGAGCGGGACGTTGCGCGCGTGCAGCGCCGCGCTGATGAAGCTGCCAACGCGCCCATGTCCCACAAGCACCACATGGTCGGTAAGCGCAGTCGTCCTGATGGGCTCGCGCGCAGGCGCCTCCTCCTCCGCGATCTCGGCATCGCGGGCGGCGGCCACGTCGGCCAGTGCCCGCTCGCGGCGCGCGAAATAGGCGTCGAGCGCCGCAAAGAGCAGCGGATTGAGGAGGATCGAGATGATGGCGCCGGCGAGGACGAGATCGCGGCCCTCGCCCGGCAGCAGGCCGAGGCTCATGCCGAGATTGGCGAGGATGAAGGAGAACTCGCCAATCTGGGCGAGCGAGGCGGTGATGACGATCGCCGTCGCCCGCGAATGGCCGAACAGGCGGATCACGGCATAGGCGGCGACGGATTTTCCGATCAGGATGATCAGCACGGTGGCGAGAACGGCGAGCGGCGCCTCCGGGATGACGCGCGGATCGAACAGCATCCCGACCGAGACGAAGAACAGAACGGCGAAGGCGTCGCGGAAGGGCAGCGACTCCGTCGCGGCCTGCTGGCTCAATTGAGACTCGCTCAGCACCATGCCGGCGAAGAAGGCCCCGAGAGCGAGCGAGATGCCGAACAGCTCGGCCGCCAGGAAGGCCACGCCGAGCGCAATCGACAGGACCGCGAGGCGGAACAGCTCGCGGCTGCCGGAGTGGGCCACGTAGTGCAGGATGGCGGGGATGACCTTCTTGCCGACAAGCAGCATGGCGGCGACGAAGATGGCGAACTTGCCGAGCACCGTGGCGGCTTGGGTGGCGAGCTCGGCGATGTCAGGCGGCGGCGCGCCCTCGCGGAACAAGCCGGTCAGCCCGGGCAGCATGACGAGCGCCAGCACCATGCCGATGTCCTGAACCACGAGCCAGCCGACAGTGATGCGCCCGCGCTCGGTCTCGACCAGCCGCCGCTCCTGGAGGAGGCGGAGCAGAACCACGGTGCTTGCGACCGACAAGGCCAGGCCGAAAATAAAGCCCGCGCCGGGACTCCAGCCGAGGCCCCAGCCGACCGCCATGCCGAGGGGGGTCGCCACCAGCCCTTGGGCCAGCGCGCCCGGGATGGCGATGGCGCGGACAGAGAGCAGGTCCTTGAGTGAAAAGTGGAGCCCCACGCCAAACAGGAGGAGAATGACGCCGACCTCGGCCAACTGGTTGGCGATGTCCTGGTTGGCGATATAGCCGGGGGTGAACGGGCCGATGGCGATACCGGCGAGCAGGTAACCTACGAGGGTCGGCAGCTTGAAGCGGTGCGCGACCACGCCAAAGGCGAAGGCGAGCACGAGGCCGATCGTGAGCGTCGAAACGAGAGGGGGTACATGCAGCATCGGTTGCCTTCGGCTCAGGCGATGCGCGGCCAAATTCCACGCATGCGCTCGTTTTGCAGCCTGACCACGAAAAGGCCCGGCGACAATCCCCCGCCCCGCTTAAACAGGGGCATTTGAGCGGATTTTTGGCGCGTTCTAACGGATTGCGTGGCGCGGCGGAGAGGCTACCAGTTCGTTTACGCCGATCCCGATCTTTCCTTGACAGGCAACCGGCTAGTCTCCATGTTCGCCGCACAACGATTGCTCGCGATCGCGCGAAGCTGCCGCAAGAAGCGGCGCCTCATCCCGAGACAATTTACCGTTTCCCGTCTGCCCCCAGACAGCGCGTGGGGTGAGGCAAACGTCCTCACGATCGCGCATGCCATGCGCGCCTGTGTCCGGCGCATAAGGAACCATTTACAAGTGACATCTTCATTCGACAGTCTCGGTTTGGCCGAGCCTTTGCGCGTTGCGCTGAAGGCCGAGAAATATCTCAAGCCGACCCCGATCCAGATTCAGGCCATACCCCTTCTGACGCAGGGCAAGGACCTGCTCGGCGTGGCCCAGACCGGCACGGGCAAGACGGCAGCCTTCTCGCTTCCGCTCCTGCACCGGCTTTCGCTTCAATCCGAGCCTCGCATCCCGGGCAGTCCCCGCGCTTTGATCCTGGCGCCGACGCGAGAGCTTGCCCGCCAGATCGGCGAGCGCATCAACGCCTATGGGCGTCATCTCAAGCTCCGCGCGGCCGTGATCTTCGGCGGCGTGGGACAGGGCCAGCAGGTCAAGGCCCTGAAGGCGGGAGTCGACATTCTCATCGCCACGCCGGGGCGCCTGCTCGACCTGTGCGCTCAGCGCCATGTCAGGCTGGACAAGGTCTCGATCCTCGTCCTCGACGAGGCGGACCGCATGCTCGATATGGGCTTCATCCACGACGTGCGGAAGATTGTCGGTGGCTGCCCCAAGGCGCGCCAGACTCTGCTGTTTTCCGCGACCATGCCTCCCGCCATCGCCAAACTCGCGCAGGACATTCTGCGTGACCCGGTCCGCATCGACGTTTCCCCGGCCAAGGTGGCCGTGGACCGGATCGACCAGCGCGTCCATTTCGTGAACGCGAACGACAAGCGGGACTTGCTCACCACCCTGCTTCGGGACCGCGACCTGGAGCGCGTGCTCGTCTTCACCCGCACCAAGCGCGGTGCGGACCGGGTGTGCCGCTTCCTATCACAAGCCGGCATCGCGGCAGACGCGCTGCACGGCAACAAGGCGCAGAATGCGCGGGTGCGCGCGCTCGAAGGCTTCCGCCGCGGCGATGTCCGTGTCCTGGTGGCGACCGATATTGCCGCGCGTGGCATCGACGTGCCGGGCATCTCCCACGTCATCAATTATGAGCTACCCAACGAGCCGGAAAGCTATGTGCACCGTATCGGTCGCACGGCCCGCGCCGGCGCCGGCGGCTCGGCCTTGTCCTTCTGCGACCAGAACGAGCGGCCCTATCTCAAGGCCATCGAGAAGCTAACGCGGATGCCCGTGAAGGTCGTCCAGCGTGGTATGGTGGAAACCAACAATGGCGCCGATTTCCAAGCGGCAGCGCTCCGCACCGCAGCAAGCCGCCCCTAGGCGGCGGAAAAGATACCGCAGCAGACGGCCAAACGGCGCGGCTGCCGCTTCCGGCAAGCCGCGCGGCGCCGGTTTGCATTGGGAGGCACAGCAATGAACAAGAATTCTCCGTCACGATTTTCAGCCGCAAGGCGCAACGCGGAGTCCGTGCTCGGTCGCGCACGCAAGCAGGATACCACCCTCAAGCTCGAGCAGGAGGCGGCGCGCGAGGCCATAACCGAGAAGACGGCGCGCCTGCGCGAGTTGCGCCTGGCCAAGGAAGCCGCCGAACGCGAGGCCGCCGCCAGTTCCGCGCCCGCGCGGCGTAAGGCCCCCAAGGCGCGGCGGTCGAAGCAGACCTAAAGGCAGGGCGAGAGGAGGATATCAGATGGCTTTCAAACCCAACTACAACCAGCAGCGCGCCGAACGCGACCGCGCCAAGGCGCGAAAGAAGCAGGACAAACTCCAGCGCCTGGAAGAGGAAACCGCCAAGCGCAAGGCCGCCCGCGGAGACGAGGACGAGGCACAAGATCCGTCCGGCGAGGCTGCTCCTGCGAAGGACGGCGAATAGGATGGCCAGAAAGCAGCAAGCTAAATTGAGCGGCTTCGTCCTGTTCGACGTCCACTACGAAGACGGCTCGCAATCGTCCAACCGCAAGGTTCCGGCCGCCACCCTCGGCGGCCTCGACGGCGACGCGCCCGCGCGGACTTTCGTCGAATCCCAGGATCGTGAGATCGGCGAGATGTCCGGCGTCCCCCGACCCCGCATCAAATCGATCAAGAGATCGCGCAAGGTCTAAAATGCGCGGATTCCCGGCCCTACCAATGTGGGCCGGGCTCGCCCTCCTAGTGACGCTCCAGCACGCGTTGCCCTATAGTGCGCAGCCGCTTCCGTGGAAGCGGGCAGCCGTGCATCAGTTAGTCCTGGGGAGGTACGTTCATGCAGGTTTTCGCCACCGCGTTCAGGGGCGCGCCTTCGCCTTCGCCTTCGCATTCCTTGTTGTCGACGCACCAAAGCCGAGGTTCCGATCGAAGAGGAGGCCGGCGTCATCCAAATGACCGGCACGGTGGATGAGATCGAAATTCCGACGCGCCTCATCACGGTGATCGGCCCGGGCGGAAACACCATCGTCGGAGTCATCAGCCCCGACTTCAAGCACATCAAAGACATCGAGCTCAGAGAGACCGTCACCATTAGCTATACGCAGGAAGTGGCGACCGCGCTCAGGAAGTCCGATGGGCCGCCCCCGACCAAGGAAGAGGACCTGGTCAAGGAAGAAGAGGCCGGCATGGACATGGATGCGGCGACCGTCGCCGAGCAGGACTGGGTGGAGATCACACCGAGCGGCGCGAGCGAACTCACCACGGTGGAGGTCTCCGATACAGTCGAGGCGGTCAACCGGCACAATCGTACGATCACGTTCGCCGGTACGGGCGGCAAGACCAGGACCATCTTCATCGCCCCGGGAGTGCCCGGCTTTGACGATATCGAGCCCGGCGACAGGGTGGTGCTCCTGGTGACGCGCGCGACGATCCTCGATGTGAAGCTGAAGCCCGTCTAGGACACCGTCGCTACATGGCGGCGGCGCCGATCACCTCGTGATCGGTGATGACGCATTGCCATGCTCCGACGGCGGGGTACTTGGCGAGGTCCTGCCGCTGCTGAAGGAATTGCATGGCGGCGATGTAACCGGCGTGCCCCATGCACGCTGCGGGCGTCATCGCGTCGGCGAGAAATTCCATCGGCACCGGCACGTCGACGCAGCCGAGCGCCCGGAGAGCCGCATTCCGCTCTTCCAGAGTCACCGGCTTCTCGTCGTTGTAGATCTTGCCCTGCCCCGTCGGCTCGAGCGCCGCTTCTTCGGCCGGGCAGGCCTTCACGATGAGTTGAACGTAAACGGGATGCTGCTCGCCGGGGATGAGCGCCTCGCTCTCGGTCGTCTCGGCGAAACTCGCCGAGCCATTGAGCATCAGATTGAGCATCAGGCCGAACGCGAGCGCGGTAGCAAACGTACGCAGCATGGTCGTCCTCATCCGTTTAGAGAGCAACTGGCCGCGCTCAGGTTGACTTAGCGAAGGCCCCGTCCGGGGCCCCTCACCCTGAATGTATGCCAGTAAACCGGAGTGATACTGCCAAACATTGCCGGCATATAGAAACGCGGTTGCTTGGCGAAGGTTTCATGGCTGGCGTAAGGCGGGGTTCCCTTTATGTCGAGATGGGCGCGACTTCGTAGCCAAATTCGGCGGAGGAGGAGGTGAGCCACCGCCAGAAGCTTTCCGACACGCTGCGGAAGATGGCAATGTCGTAGCTCTGCGTATTGTCGAGCTGCCAAACCTGCACGCCCATATGGCCGATCACGCTGGTGGCGGCGCTGCCGAGCGGAAAGCTGCGTGGATCGAGATCGATCGGCAGGCCCTTGGCGAACACGTCGCGGGAGCGCGGACCGCTCACCCTGATCACGGCGCGGCCGTCGCTCTGGTTCGAGATGGAGGCGAGACCCCTCAGCCGCGCCTTAAGGTTGCGGGCGAGATCACCGTTCCGCAGCGTCTCGGAAACCGCAACCCAATGACCGGGCCCATAACCGAGGAAATTGACGGAGCGGCCCTGAGCCACTACCGGCTTGAGCGGAAGCTCCACGCCGTAGGCCTCGCGCATGGCGCCCTTGAGCGCATCCTCCTGGCCCTTGCGGCAGGTAACGGTGGCGATGCCGAGGCCCACGCGCTCGCCGATGACCACGCCCGGTGCGCCTTCCGCCTTGCCGAAGCGGCCGGGGGAGGCGATACCATGAAACGTCGGGAGAGGCGTGAGAGGTCTAGACACGGAGGCGCTCCCCCTCGGGATCGACGAACCACGGCGACACCACCTCGGCCAGGACCTCGGTGTTGCGCAACGGGTCGCAGACCTTGACCACCTCACCATGCCGCTCGGGGCCGCGGGAGAGCAGGCCGAGCGCGAGCCAATGTCCAAGCGAGGGCGAATAGGCGATCGAGGTCACATAGCCCTGGTCGTGCGCAGCGGTGGCGTCGGCATCCTTCGGCACGAGGTGACCTCCGGCCCGAATGCGCTCGGCGCGGTCGAGTGGGCGGAGGCCGACGAGCGTCGGCCGCTCGGGGCAGGTGAGAGCAGGCCGCTCGGCCATGAAGCGGCCGATGAAGTCCTTTTTTTTGGACACGAGCTTGCCGAGGCCGAGATCCTGCGCCGTGGTCTGGCCGTTCAGCTCGCCGCCGGCAGGGTGTCCCTTCTCGATGCGCAGAACGCCGAGCGCCTCGGTGCCGTACGGCTGGATGCCGAAGGGCGCGCCCGCCTCCATGGTGGCGCGGATCATGGAGTCGCCGAAGCGTGCCGGCACGCCGATCTCATAGGCAAGTTCGCCCGAGAAGGAGAGGCGGTAGAGCCGCGCCTCCGTGCCGCCGCAGATCGTGAATTCGCCGCAAGCGAGATAGGGGAAGGCCACGTTGGCGATGTCCTGGCAGGGGTCGAGCAGCGCCTGGATCACGTCGCGCGCGCGGGGACCGGCGACGGCATATTGGGCCCATTGCTGGGTGACGGAGACCATCTGCACGTCGAGCTCGGGCCAGAACACCTGATGGCAGAACTCGAGATGCTGCATCACCTTGACGGCGTTAACAGTGGTGGTGGTCATGAAATAGTGGTCCTCGGCGAGACGCGCTGTGGTGCCATCGTCCATGACGAAGCCGTCCTCGCGCAGCATTACGCCGTAGCGCGCCTTGCCGACCGGCAAGGCAGAGAAGGTGTTGGCGTAAACCCGGTCGAGGAAGATGCCGGCGTCGGCACCCTGCACGTCGATCTTGCCGAGCGTCGACACGTCGCAAACGCCGACATTGGTGCGCACATTCGCCACCTCACGGTTCACGCTGTCCTGCGGCGCCTCCCCTGCCCTCGGGTAATAGAGCGCACGCAGCCACGGTCCGGTTTCCACGAAATAGGCATCCTGCTCTTTTGCCCAATTGTGCGATGGCGCGAGACGCGCGGGCCGGAAGTCGGAACCGCGGTGATGACCGGCGAGGCTTGCGAGAGAGACCGGCGTGAAGGGCGGCCGGAACGTGGGAACGCCGGCGGCGCCGAGATAGCGGCTGGTGAGCCCGGCCAGCACCGCCGCGCCGTTGAGGTTTGAAGTCTTGCCTTGGTCGGTCGCCATGCCGAGCGTGGTGTAGCGCTTGACGTGCTCGGGCACGCGGAAGCCTTCACGCGCGGCGAGAGCCACGTCCGACACGGTGACGTCGTTCTGGAAGTCGACGAAGGCTTTGCCGCGACTCCTATCGACTTCCCACAGCGGCGTTGCGGTAGCAATCTCCTCAGACGACGCGGGCCGCGACAGAGCTTTCGGCGAGAAGCCGCACGCCTTGGCGGCATCGGCGCCTGCCGCCTCGCCGTTTGCAAGACATGCGGCGAGGCTGAATTTGCCGGCGGCGGCGCCGGCCACGCTCATGCCCGGCGGCAAATCGCCCGGAACCAGCGCGGAAAGAGCCTGGTCCCATTTCGGCTTGCCGTTGAGATGAGTGGTGAGATGCAGGCTCGGATTCCAGCCGCCCGACATGGCGATCAGGTCGCAATCCAGCCGATGCGTCTTGCCGCCGCCCTCCCTGACCGTAACCCCCTTCACCCCGAGCGCGCCGCGCACGCGCTCGATGGCGCCACCGGGGAAATAGGGCGCCTTCGCCGCCTCGGCGCCCGCCTGCGCCACCGGGGATGGATCGCGGCGGCCGTCGACGACGGCCACGACCTCGATCCCAGCGTCGGCGAGATCGGTTGCGGTGCGGAATGCATCGTCATTGTCGGCGAAGATCACCGCGCGATGCCCGGGCGCGGCCCCGAAGCGGTTGACATAGCTGCGCACCGCGCCCGCGAGCATCACACCGGGACGGTCGTTATTTCCAAACACAATTGGGCGCTCGATCGCTCCTGCGCACACAATTGCGCGCTTCGCCACGATGCGCCACATCCGCTGCCGCGGCTCGTGCGTCGGAGGCACCGGCAGATGATCGTTGACGCGCTCGAGCGTGGCATAGGTGCCCCCGTCATAGACGCCAAGCACGGAGGTGCGCCGCATGATCCGGAAATCGGAGAAGCTTTGGAGTTCGGCCTCGGCGGCCTTGACCCAGTCGAGAGCGGGCTTGCCGCAGATCTCGTAGCGTTCGGCGAGGAGCCGGCCGCCCAGGCGGAAATCCTCTTCGCACAAAATGACCCGCGCGCCAGAGCTGCTGGCGGCGAGCGCGGCCGCCAATCCCGCAGCACCACCGCCGACGACCAACACGTCGCAGAAGGCATTAGCCTTCTCGTAATGATCGGGGTCGGCAGCCTCCGCGGCGCTGCCCAGGCCGGCGGCGCGGCGGATCATCGGTTCGTAGACTCTCTCCCAGAAGGACGGAGGCCACATGAAGGTCTTGTAGTAGAAGCCCGCGCCGAAGATCGGCGCGAAGAGCTGGTTCACCGCGAGCAGATCGTATCTGAGTGATGGCCAGCGGTTCTGGCTTGCCGCCTTCAGGCCGTCATAGAGCTCGACCATCGTAGCGCGCGTGTTCGGCTCGCGGCGCACACCCGTCCTGAGCTCGACCAGCGCGTTAGGCTCCTCGGAGCCCGCGCTGAGGATGCCGCGCGGGCGGTGATATTTGAACGAGCGGCCGACGAGCTTGATGCCGTTGGCGAGCAGCGCCGAGGCGAGCGTGTCGCCGGGATGGCCGGTGAGCCGTATGCCGTCGAAATCGAAGCGCATCACCTGCTTGCGGTCGACCAGGCCTCTGTCGCGCAGGCGGTTGATTTGCGGTGGGGCCATCAGGCGCTCCCCTTCCCGGCGAACTCGACGGCGAGAATCTCGTGCGTGCGCGTGTCACGCGTAACGACGATCCAGGCGTGGCAACCGGCGCTGTGATGCCAGTGCTCCTTGTGCAATCCGGCCGGGTTATCGCGGAGATAAACGTAGTCGACCCAGGCGCCGGCGGCGGCGGGCTCGAGACTCGCGGGCCGCATGACCGTGGCGTCGCCGCGATAGGTGAACTCTTCGAGCGCGCGCTCACCGCAATAGGGACACTTGATCCGCATGGCCTCGTCTCAGTGCAGGTTCGGTTGCGCACCCATGCCCTTCTCGTCGATGACCCGGCCTTGGGCGAAGCGGTCTAGACGATAGGCGCCGGCATAGGGGTGCGGCTCGTTCCTGGCGATCAGATGCGCAAAGCACCAGCCGGTGGCCGGCGTGGCCTTGAAGCCGCCGTAGCACCAGCCGGCGTTGAGGTAGAGTCCCTCTATGGGCGTGAGGTCGATGATGGGCGAGCCATCCATGGTCATGTCGAGCAGGCCGCCCCAGGAGCGCAGGATGCGCAGGCGCCCGATGACCGGCATCAGCGCCATGCCGCCCTCGGCCACGTCCTCGATCACCGGCAAATTGCCGCGCTGGGCGTAGGAATTGTAGCCCTCGATGTCGCCGCCGAAGACGAGGCCGCCTTTGTCGGACTGGCTGACATAGAAATGGCCGACGCCGAAGGTCATTACCACGTCGATCAGCGGCTTCACGCCTTCGGTGACGAAGGTCAGGTATGGCGATTCGGCATTAAAGCGCTGGGCTTGTGTTGCATCGATCTGGCGCGGAAGCGCCACCGACTGCCGAAATTGACGTGAGCCCGGCAAGCAGGGCAGTGAAAGGCCGTGGGCAAATCCGCCGAGAAGATCCTGCGCAAACAGTTCCTCACCTGGCAGTGCCGGATCAGGCAGGCGGCGATGCGCGAGCATGGCGGACGTCCGGCTCCCGGCATGCGCCCGCGCCTGCTGGACGGGTCGGGAGGCGAACTGGCGCCGGCCCTGACGGTTTTGCTCCTGCCCAAAGCTCCGCAGGAGAGCACCGACTTTTTCCGTTTTCAGGCGATGAAGTCTGCCGATCCGCGAGAAAGATACGAGCGGGCGCTGACCTATCTGCAGGCCGACTACTTTCAGCAGCCGAAGGCCTTCACCGACACTCTGCTTGCCGTCCTGCCGGCGGACTCGCCGCTCGCGGCGCAGCTCGCTGAAGGTACCCGATGCACGCTCGCCTTCGCCGAAAACGGGGTGGGCTACGCTTTGCCGTGCGAGGCGCGCGCGCTCCAACCGGGCGATGCGGCGCGCGAGGCCGCGATCTGGCACAACCGGCTGTTCAATCCAGCTCTGCCCGAGACGGTGCAAGTCGTCGCCTTCCAACCCGATTGGGCTTCGGCCGTGAGCGAAGAGACGCCACTGCCGAAGGCACATTCAGGCTGTTTTGAACCTTCCTAGGCCCAAAAGATCACATAGCCGATCCCGGCCACGGCAAGGCCCGCGGCGAGAGTGACGTACGGCAGCACGCCGGCCTTCGGCGGCGACAACGTCTCCCCGTAGGTCGAAAGGTCGGCGAGCATCGCCGGCGGAAATACGCCCTTGTCCTGCACGTAGTGACGATACACGAAGACTGGAATGATCAGTGCTATCGCGACGATGCCGGTCATCAGCGTACCCGCGCCCCAAACATCGGCGCCAGCGCCCAGCAGAAAGGCGTTGACGAAGGCGAGAACAACGCCCGCGGCAAGCAACCCGGTCGGTGCTTTCCAAGGTCGCGGCACATGCGCGTTGTCGATGCGATGGATCCAGCCTGCATTCAGGTTCAGGAAGTTGAACACGATGTAGCAGACAGTGGAGACAGCCAGCACGAACAAATAGTCCGACATCAGCAGCAGGATCAGATTGAAGCTCAGATCCGTCCACATTCCGTTGGTCGGAGCGCCGTTCCTGTTCACATGCGTCAAATATTTCGGAAGCCAACCGTCGACGCCTCCCTGATACAGAGTGCGAGACGAGCCGGCCATCGCCGTGATGATGGCAAGCATCAGCGCCAGCAGCAGCATCACCACGATGAGATTGGTGATGAACGCGCCGCCACCAATCATCGAGGCCATGGCCTGAGCCACGCCCGAGCCATCGATAGTCCCCGGGGCCATCACGCCCGCGAGACCGAGAGCGCCCTGGAAGGAGAGCGGCACCAGGATATAGACCGCGATGCAAAGCAGCCCCGAATATAGAATCGCTTTGTAGGTATCGGTCGCGGGGTTGCGGAATTCGCTCGTGTAGCAAATCGCGGTCTCGAAGGCGTAGGCTGACTAGGCGGCGATGAAGAGTCCGCCGAAAACAGTGTCCAGCCCGCCTTGTTCCAAGCCGCCGTGGCCAGGTCGGTACCAGGCGCGAACGGCTAGAACGCCTGCATGGACACGTCGCCGGTGATGAGCGGCACGATGCCGATAATGAGCAGCGGCAGAAGCACCGCGACGCCGACGATGGTCTGCACGCGCGCGGTGGAGAGAATGCCGCGATACTGAATGGCGAAGGAAATCAGAATCAGAATTGCGCCGATGAAGAAGGTCGAGTTCAGCCGCAGCTTCAGATTCGCCTTCAGGAAGCCGAGATCAAGAAACGTGATCTCCCAGGTGCGGATCGCCGAATCGACCGGGAACAGAAGAGTTAGGATGTAGCCGGCGGCAATGCCACAACCGATGGCGAGCACCGGCGTCCAGGCGAGCCAATTGCACCAGATCGACAGCGGGGCAATGAATTTTGAGTAGCGCACCCAGGCAGCAGCCCCATAGACCGAGGCGCCCCCCGATTTAGCGGGAAAGAGTCCGGCGATCTCGGCGTAGGTGAAGGCCTGGATGAAGCCGAAAATGACGGACAGCGTCCACACCGGCACCGACGGAGTGCCAACGGTCGCGGCGATGCCGCCTATCGAGAACAGAACAAGAGCCGGGACACCACTGGCGACCCAGAAGGCGTCTTTCCAGCCAATGACGCGGTGAAGTCCGGCCGACGATGGAGTCGCGACCATATTCGCAGTTTTCG
This sequence comes from Methyloceanibacter sp., assembly GCA_050728375.1. Classification (GTDB taxonomy): domain Bacteria; phylum Pseudomonadota; class Alphaproteobacteria; order Rhizobiales; family Methyloligellaceae; genus Methyloceanibacter. The sequence goes on along the minus strand of JBOHJE010000034.1, from coordinate 13,377 downwards.
CGGCAGCAACCATGGCCACCCCCTCCAGTAGGCGAGCGCTCGCTTGCGTGCGCTGCTCAAGGCTCGCGCATATGTGCTTCGGAAATGCGGTTCGTGCTTAGAGGCGGCGTCAGCGGAAGGAGCTTCGGCCGCGCCGCCCAAAGTCATCCGTCGGGAAGCCACGCGAGCGAGAAGCCTTCGATGCTCTGCCTGTCGAAGGCAGGCTCGAAGCCGTTCGCCCGGCCATTCGATAGCACTAATGCCCCGCGCCTCGATTACGCGGGGCGGACATGGGTGCGCCAGATAGACGGTGGTCTTTCGCGTAAACTGGGAGACGTCTGTGGACGTGCGGCAAAACAAAATCGCGGCAAGAGTCGCGCCCCAACTTGCCACTGATCGCCAAGCGGTCTGGCATCAGGGAATTTGTCAATGGCACCCTCTTGGCGAGGCAGGGACCCACGTCGCGAATCTCGCTCCAATCGGATCGATGGGCGTCGCACTGCGAGTTGGCTCCCAACCAGCGACCATTGAAGCGCACCTCCCCGGCTGTGGGACACAAAACGACAAACGCAAGCAACGCCGCACCAAGCAGTTTAGGGTTCGGCGAAAACAAGAAGCGTCCAAGTTTTCCTTGTGCGAATAACCCCCATCGCTCTCTCAGAACTTTCGGTAGGCTTTATTCAGTTCCCTCAGCGGATGTTTGGGCGAGGTCTGGAAGCGAACGAGCAGCTCGCGCGCCAGCATGTCGCGGTCCTGCTGATCGGCCGGCAGCACCATCGATTGCGGAATCCGGACCCACCCATTTATGTTGCGGTCGAAAATGGCGGGCTGGCCCGCCTCATAGCCCATATGGACGTCCTCGAGCCAATTGAGGTCGTCCCAGCCCATGAACTCCATGTAGGCCCGAAGATAGGGAGTCAGCCTGTCGTAATCGGGCAGGAGATTGACGTCGTAGCGATAGCCGATGTGCTGGCCGATCGCCTGCTCGCGGGCGGTGTCGAGGCCGCTCGCGTCCTTCAGATATTTGTCGACGTCGTCGCGTAGTTTCGGCTTTCTGCCGCTCTTGCCCCTATCAGCTTTGCCGTTCTTGCTCATCGCGACGCTCGACTCAACCAAGCTTGTGGTAATTGTCGACCCCGATGGTGACGTCGGTGCCGGCGAGCGGCACTTGCGCCATGGCAGAGGCCTCCATGGTGAGCGCTGCGAGATCCTCCGGCTCCAGGCTATGGACGCTGGTCTTGCCGCAAGCCCGCGCCAGCATCTGCGCCTCGAGCGTAAGCGTGTGCAGGAAGTTGTAGACGCGCTCGGCCGCCTTGTCGGGATCGAGACGCTTCCTGAGCTCCGGATCCTGCGTGGCGACGCCGACCGGACAGCGGCCGGTGTGGCAGTGATAGCAATAACCGGCCGGAACGCCGATCTCGCTCTCGAAATCGGACTCCGGGATCTCCTTGTTGCAGTTGAGCGCCATCAGCACGGAATGGCCGATGGCCACGGCCTCGGCGCCGAGCGCCATGGCCTTGGCCACGTCGCCGCCGTTCCGGATGCCGCCGGCATAGACGAGGCTGATCTCGCCGCGCTTGCCGAGTTCGTCTATGGCGCGGCGCGCCTGACGGATGGCGGCGATGCCGGGAACGCCCGTGTCCTCGGTGGCGATATGGGGGCCGGCGCCGGTGCCGCCTTCCATGGAGTCGATATAGATGGAATCAGGGCCGCACTTCACCGCCATGCGCACATCGTCATAGACGCGGGCGGCGCCAAGCTTGAGTTGGATCGGAATCTCCCAGTTGGTCGCCTCGCGGATCTCCTCGATCTTGAGGGCGAGATCATCGGGCCCGAGCCAATCGGGGTGCCTGGCCGGAGAACGCTGGTCGATGCCCGCCGGAAGCGAGCGCATCTCGGCCACCTGGTCGGTCACCTTCTGGCCCATCAGGTGACCGCCGAGGCCGACCTTGCAACCCTGGCCAATGAAGAACTCGCAAGCGTCCGCGAGGCGGAGATGATGCGGGTTGAAGCCGTAGCGCGACTGGATGCACTGGTAGAACCACTTGCTCGAATAGCGGCGTTCGTCGGGGATCATGCCGCCTTCGCCCGAGCAGGTGGCCGAGCCGGCCATGGTGGCGCCGCGCGCAAGCGCGATCTTCGCCTCGTAGGACAGCGCGCCAAAACTCATGCCGGTTACGTAGACCGGAATGTCGAGCACCATCGGCTTCTTGGCCCTCGGCCCGATCACCGTCTTGGTGTCGCACTTCTCGCGATAGCCTTCGATGACGAAGCGGGTGAGCGTGCCCGGCAGGAAGGTCAGATCGTCCCAATGGGGGATCTTCTTGAACAGCGAGAAGCCGCGCATGCGGTAGCGGCCAAGCTCTGACTTCACATGGATGTCGTTGATGACCTCCGGCGTGAAGATCTGGCTGTGGCCGAGGATGAAACGGCTCGACTCAGCGGGCGCCTTGGCCCCGTTTCCTTTTTTGCTCTTGTTCTTTTTCATCTGCCCAGCCCCTTCGCTCACAACACCATCTTCTTTTCGGTCGGCTCGAGGTTGTCGTAGTTCCACAATTGCTGGCCGGCGACGATCTTGCGGAAGGACTCGATGCCGCTATTGGGCATGACGCCGTAGAGGCGCAGCTTGCGGGCGAGCCATTTGCGGTCGATATCGCTCACCTCGCCCCACACGGCGTCGACACCGAGGCTCTCAGGCTCGCCGCCGATATAGATCGTGCCGTCATACATAGAGTCGCCGAGATTCTTGCCGGCGTTGCCGCAGATCACCATGCGGCCGCGCTGCATCATGAAGCCGGTGAAGGCGCCCGTATCGCCGCCAACAATGATCGTGCCGCCCTTCATGTCGATGCCGGTGCGTGAGCCGACATTGCCCTTGCAAACGAGGTCGCCGCCGCGAATGGCGGCGCCGAACTGAGACCCCGCATTCTTCTCGATGAGGATCGTGCCGCTCATCATGTTCTCGGCGCAGGACCAGCCGACGCGGCCTGAAATGCGGATACTGGGCCCGTCGATCAGACCACAGCCGAAATAGCCGAGCGAGCCCTCGATGATGAGGTTGAGCCGGTTGAGGATGCTGACCGCGATCGAATGCTTGGCACCGGGATTTCTGATGACGATGGTGCCGTAGCCTTCCTGCATCAACTCGCGGAGCCGCAAATTGACCGCCTTGGCCGGCATGTTGGAGGCGTCGATCTCGGCGCGCTTGTTGAAATCGACATCGAAGGCATTGGGGAGCGAGAAGCCCTGATGCTCCTCGCTCAGGTCGATGTCGAAGAACTTCTCGATCGAGCGGCCTTTGAGCTGCTCGGCATGCAAGCCCATCTCCTGGGCCCGCCGGTCCTGTTCGCTCATTTCGCCGCGGATTATCGCTGCCATACGCGGACCTCCTCGTCGTAAGGGTCGGAGGTGTCGATCTCACGCGGCACTATGGCGCGGATGGCGACCTCCTCGGAGGCCAAGGCGACCAGGTCGTCGCTTTCGTAGAGAACCATCGGCTTGGCGGCCATGGTGTCCTTGGCCATGCCAAGCTCCTTGTCGGTGGCGACGAGATAGGTGAAGACGCCGTCGATCTCCTTGATCGAGGCCTTCAGGGAATCTTCGAGGCTCCCCCCCTGTTCCAGATTGTTGGCGGTGTAGACGGCAAGAAGCTCGGAGTCGCAATTTGACATGAAGCGGTGGCCGAGCCGTTCCATCTCGCGGCGCATGATCCAGTAATTGGTGATCTGGCCGTTATGCACCACCGCGATGTCGTTATAGGGATAGGCCCAATAGGGATGGGCCGAGCGGATGTCGACGTCCGACTCGGTGGCCATGCGGGTGTGGCCGATGCCGTGCGTGCCGTGGAAGGTGCCGAGACCGTATTGCTTTGAGACTTGAGTCGCGTCGCCGAGATCCTTGATGAGCTCGAGCGCGCTGCCGAAGGATAGCACCTCGGCGCCGTCGATCTGTTCGATCTCTGTGGCGAGATTGCGGGTGTCGCCGGGATAGCGGAGACGGTAGCGGAGGGCGTAGGGCGTAGCCTCAGAGATCTCAAGGATCTCGGCGCCAAGCTCGGCGATACGCTTGTCGACCTCGGCCTGGCGCGTCCTGATCTTGTCGCGGATCTTGTGATCCTTGGTGAGATCCTCAGCCTCGGCGAGCTTGAGGCGCATGACGTATTCGTCGGGGGTCGAGGTGCCGTATATCGCGAACCCGGTCGAGTCGGGACCGCGATGCCGCAAGCTCTGCAGCATGGCCGTCATCTCCCTGCCGACGACCGTTGCGCCGTCGCGATGGATGAGACCGGCAATTCCGCACATGGCTTGGACTCCCTGCTGGGCGCCTGCCGGTTACGGCAGGCAATCGAGATAGGTCTTGAGGTCCCACTCGGTCACGGTGTGATTGAAGCGCTCCCATTCGTCACGCTTGTATTCGTCGTAAAGCCGGTACATTTCGCCGGGCATCGCCGAACGGATCACATCGTCCTTCTTGAGCGCATCGAGCGCGTCGCCAAGCGTCATCGGCAGCTTCCTCACCTGCTTGCCGGCTTCCATCGCCTGGTAAATGTTGCGCTCCTCGGGAGCCCCGGGGTCGAGGTTGTTCTTGAGGCCGTCGTCCATGGCCTTGAGCAGAGCCGCGGCCATCAGATGCGGATTCACCATGGCATCGACGGCGCGATACTCGAAGCGTCCGGGCGCCGAAACGCGCAAGCCGGTGGTGCGGTTCTGGAAGCCCCAGTCGGAGAACACCGGCGCCGAGAAGCCCGTATCCCAAAGGCGACGATAGGAATTCACCGTCGAGCAGCCGATCGCGGTCAGGGCGCCAAGATGCTTGACGATACCGCCGATCGCCTTCAACCCAACCTGGCCGGGAAGCTGGACGTCGTCGGTATCGGGCATGAAGGTGTTATCGCCGCCGCGCCGGTAGACGTAGTTCTGCGCGGTGCCGGGAAGCTTGCGCTCGTCATTGCCAAGCGCCTTCACCTCATCTTCGCCGCCGCGCCATAGCGAGATGTTGTGGTGGCAGCCGTTGGCGGACACGCCCATGAAGGGCTTGCACATGAAGCAGGCGATGATGCCGAATTCGCGCGCGACCTGCGCGCAGATCTGCCGATAGGTGGAGAGGCGGTCGGCGGTGCGGAGCGCATCGTCATAGGTGAAGTTCAATTCGAGCTGGCCGGGCGAATCCTCGTGATCGCCCTGGATCATGTCGAGGCCCATCAGGCGGCAATAGTCGATGACGCGCAGATAGACCGGCCTGAGGCTTTCGAACTGATCGATGTGATAGCAGTAAGGATTCGAGTAGCCGCCCGCGGGCTGGCCGTTCTCGTCCTTCTTGAGCCACATCATTTCCGGCTCGGTGCCGTGGCGAAGCTCGAGCCCGTGCTCCTGCTTGAACTGATCGTGGATGCGGCGGAGATTGCCGCGGGCGTCAGCCGTGAGGAACGCCCCGGCGTCCTGGCGTTCCTCGCGGTTGCGGAACAGCGTGCACCAGAGCCGCGCCACGCGCTTGTCCCAGGGGAGCTGCATGAAGGTCTCGGGCTCGGGAATGCCGATCAGCTCGGCCGCTTCGGGCCCGTAGCCGAGATAGTCGCCGTGTCGGTTGAGGAACAGATTCATGGTGGCGCCGTAGACGAGCTGGAAGCCCTTCCTGGCGACCGATTCCCAGTGACCCGCCGGGATGCCCTTCCCCATGATGCGACCGGTCACGGAGACGAATTGAAGGTAGAGATAATCGATGCCGAGCTCGTCGATCTTCTTGCGGACCTCGGCGACGAGCCTCTGACGTTCCGGATCGTCGACGAAACGCTCGATGTCCTGCGTCTGTTTTTCCGATGATGCGGCGTAGTTCATGTTACACCTCTATTACCGTGTACCGTCAGCTCCACGGGAAGGGGCTGTGAGAGGTCGGATGCAACTCGCCCTTCTCGAACCGCGCAAAGCGGAACGGCTCGAGCAGCGCGCTCTTCTCCCCCATCAACTCTTGCGCCACGAGCTTGCCCACGCCGAGCATCTTATAGCCGTGGTTCGAATCGGCGATGACGTAGACGTTCTCGCGGAACAGATCGAAAACCGGAAAATTGTCGGGCGTGAAGCAGCCGAGACCGCCCGAGTTCTCTTCCTTCTTGTAAAGCGGCATCTGGCCTTCGAAGCGCTTCTGGCAATGCGCGAGCGCCGAGCACCACATGTCGATGAAATCGTCGCCTACCACGAACTCGGGCGACTCCGGGCCGTAGGGATCGACAGCCACCTGGTCGGGATCCTGATCGACCTTGTAGGGCGAGGCCCCGCCCTGGACGCCGCCGAAGTTGAAATCGGGCTTGTAGTAGATGCCCCAGAGCTCATCGGTTATCAGACGGCCGTCGCGGTTCGAGTAGAGCGGCGCGTCGGTGTCGACATGGAGCACGGGAGGAATGCGTCCGTCATTCGTCTTATGGACGTTGGGATCGATGCCGAGGGTGCCCTCCTCCAGGCACCAGAACTTCCACATCGGCACGTTGTGATGCACTCGCCCGGTGAGATCCTTGACGGTGATCGTCTTAGGCAGGTCGAGCATGTTCCAAATCTTGTTGACCCAAGGACCCACGCCGATCACGACGTTCTCGCAGGCGATCGGGCCTCGATTGGTGGAGAGCCCGGTCGCCGCGCCGGAGTTCGAGCCGAACTCGAAGCCAAGCACCTCGACACCGGGCACGATGCGCACGCCCTCGGCCTCCGCCTTGGCGGCGAGGCCGAGCATGCTCGCGATATTGTTGGCATAGCCGCCGCGCTTCTCATGCAGCACCGAGGTGATGCCCTGGGCCTGCCAATCGTCGAGCAGTCCCTTCATGTATCTGGCCGAGGCGTCGGCGCCGTCGATAAACACCGACTCGTAGCCGATGGCCCGCTGCTGCTCATAGATCGAGGCCACGTCCTCGCGCATGCATTCGGGGCTGATCTGCATGTAGCCCACGGGGTGGTAGCTGTAGGCCTTGGGGTCGCTCTCCCAGACATCGACGGAGTGAGCCATCAGCTCGCGCATGGCCGGCTGGAAGTAATTGTTGCGGACCACGCCGCAGGCGATGCCCGAGGCCCCGGCCGCCACAGCCCTCTTATCCACAACAAGAATGTCGGCCCCGGAGCCGCGCCCGGTCGTCTTGAGCATCTGGGCGAGGTGAAAGGCCGTGCTGAGCCCGTGAATCCCGCGCCGACGATGGCGAATTTTGTGGATTGCGGGAGCGTCATACCGGAGGGCTACCAATTGCGAAATTGGTCCGCAATTGGTCCTCAACAGTGGACCGAACCGAAAGAATAGGCCACATTATGCGGTGCCCAATCTAACCGGCGCCATTAGCGCACGGACAGGGGCCGATTGTAAACCAATTTCTGTTTGGGCCCAAAGCGGGCCAACGTCAAAGGAGGCAGAAGGTGACCGAGCAGCCCAACAGAGAAGCTCAAGCGGTGCTCGCAAGGCTGGCAAAGCCGACGAGCGGCGTCGGCACCATCTCCGCCTATCTCAAGCGGGCGATCGAGACCGGCGCCTATAGTGAAGGCGACCGGCTGCCGCCCGAACGCGAGCTTGCAGCGACATTCCGGGCGGCGCGCAGCACCGTGCGACGCGCGCTCGACCAGCTCGAACGGGCGGGACTCGTCTCGCGCCGTCTGGGCAGCGGCACCTTCGTCGGCGCCAATCCCAATAATGGCCGCCGGGGAGCCGACCTGATCGACGAGCTCAGCCCCTTGCAGCTCATCGAGGCACGGCTTGCGGTCGAGCCCTTCACCACGAAGCTCGCGGTGTTGCATGCAACGCGGCGGACGCTCGACGAGATGGAGGCCGTGCTGGCGCAGGCCGAAGCCGCCGGCGGCGACAAGGACAAATTCTCCAAATGGGACGGCGAGTTCCATCTCCTGATCGCGCGCGCTTCGGGAAATCCGCTGCTGCTCAACGTCTACCGGCAGATCAACCATGTCCGCCTGCACGCGCAGTGGGACGGGATGAAGGAGAAGATTCTGACGCCGGAGGTGATCGGCGACTACAACCGGCAGCATCGCGGCATCTTCAACGCGCTCCATGTGCGCGACGCGCAACTCGCGCAGGCGCTCATCAGCGAGCATCTTGAGAAGGCTCGAGACGACCTGCTCAAGGCCAACAGCCCGTAGTGTCGATGAACTCCGCACTGCTTGGGCTGATGGCCGCGCTTTCCTGGGGCTTCCACGATTTCTTGGCGCGGTTCCCGAGCCGCGCGATCGGGCCGGTTCAGACCGTGCTGGCGGTGACCTTCGCCGGGCTCATTGCACTCAGCACCTGGCTTTTGTTCCAAGGCGCTCCCCTCGATATCGCCTGGCCGAAACTCTGGCTCGTCGCCGTCACCGGCGTGCTCTTCACCCTCGCCACGCTGGCACTGTTTGCCGCGCTGACACTCGGGCCCATCTCCATGGTCGCTCCGCTCGCGGGATCCTACCCGGCGCTCGCCATGTTGATCGCGATCGTGCGGGGCGAACGGCCGAGCCTCATTCAATGGCTCGCCATCGTCGCGGTGATGGGGGGCGTGCTTATCGTGTCGCGGAGCAGCGGCCATTACGAGGCCTCGGGCGACCTCGAGCCGGGCAAGCTAAAGATGCTGCTCGGACTCGCGTTCCTCGCGAGCCTCTGCTTCGCAATCTCGCTCACCAGCGGACAGGCCGCCGTGCCGGTGTTCGGCGAGGTGCAGACGGTCTGGCTGGCGCGATGCTTTAGCCTGCTCACCATCACCGCGATTTATCTGTGGCAGCGGGACAGAGCGCCGATTCCTGCGTCCTGGCTGCCGTTGCTCGCGCTGATGGGCTGCCTCGACGTCATTGCGCTCGGTACCATCACGGCGGCCGGCAACCTGGTCGATGCCGCCTTCGCCACGGTGGTGTCCTCGGCGTTCGGGGCGGTGAGCGTGCTTTTGGCGCGAATCTTTCTCAAAGAGCCGATGGCGTCGGCCCAGCTTGGCGGAATCACGCTGATCTTCGGCGGCGTCGGCCTGCTCGCAGGGACCTAGCGGGCCGCGGCACGGTTAGCCGCTATCGGGACGCCTGAGCAGATAGGTGTCCATGATCCAGCCCTTGCGCTCGCGGGCGTCGCGGCGCGCCTGCTCGATCTCGTGGATCACGTCGCGCAGTTTGCCCGAGATCAGGATCTCGTCATCGGTGCCAAGATAGGCGCCCCAATAGATGTCGACATCCAAGTCCACGTTCTTGAACGCGGTTTGGCCATCCAGCATGACGACCACGCTGCTGGCGCCGCTCGGCAAGCCTACCTCTGCGAGCTTCCGGCCGGTAGTGATGGTGACGGGCGCGCCGATGCGATTGAGAGGAATCTTGTGGGCGGCGGCCAGAGCCTGGACGCTGCTGATGCCGGGGATGACCTCATAGTCGAGATCGAGTTCTCCATTCGCCCGAACTCTTTCGAGTATGCGCAAGATACTGTCGTAGAGACCGGGATCGCCCCACACGAGGAAAGCGCCCCATTCCTCCTCGCCGATCTCCTCGCGCAGGAGACGCCCGTAAAGTGTCGCGGTGGCGTCGTGCCAGTCGTCGACGCCGTCCAGATATGTGGAGCGAGCGCTGTCGCGAACCAGCGTGTCGAAATCGACCAGGCGATAGGTCCGATCCCCGGCGAAGCGTTCGACGATCTCGTACCGCAGCCGCGCCAGCTCTGTCTTCTCGGCGCCCTTGTTGGGGATGAAGAACACGTCGGCCCGATTGAGCGCGTTCACGGCCTGGACCGTGACATGCTCAGGATTGCCGGCGCCGATGCCGATGATGAGGACCTTGCGCTTCACCGTCACGTTCGTCCTGGAGCGACTTGGCGCCTTTCAGATCGGGCGAATGGAAGCCCTCGCTGAACCTTTGACATCGCATGGCGTGCCTCACTCAACGCGCCGCCTGTCAGCATAACACATTGATTTAATTGGCGCGCCGGAGAGGATTCGAACCCGTGACCCCCAGATTCGTAGTTCGGGGCAGTACATTGATTCTCCAGTGCTTCTCTGCAAACCGGGCGTAAAGCGGCCCCTTGCAGATCAATACGTTAACATCCCAACTGCAAACCAGGAATGCTGCAGGCCGTCTCATCACGAGCCCGCCCAAGAAGACTGGGTGCGCGAGCCGTCGCCGACGTCGGCGGGGTACCCTGAATCCCAGCGCCACTCCGAACGACCAGCGCACCCCTCAAACGGTCTCGTAGCCCAGCTCCACGCGAGCTGGAGGGTTGTCGATGATCCGCTGCAGTGGGTTCTGCAGCACAAAAAGGGGAATCCTCGCAGCAAGAACCCCGGCTGGAAGAACCGATCCTTCTGCACCGCTCGTGCAGCCTTGTTGCGCTGCGCCCGTGAATACTGCGGTGAAATTGAGCCTGCTGCGCTCGCGGCACTGATCGCCCTCCCCGAACATCACAACGGAATTGCAGCCGGTAAGAGTGCGCAAGCAAGTGCTCACGCGCTTGAAAGAACCGACTGACGGACTGACTGAAATAGCCAGCCCGCCAGTAGGGCCGAACCTTGGGAACATGACCGAGGGGGAACAAGCCGAAGGGCATCGGCAGAAGTGATTCAGTGAACACTCATGGAGCGTTCACAGAGTCTCAGGAGTGGGCTCCGGTGTGTATTCCGACCCACAGGTAGCCGCAGAGCTGGTGGATCAGCCATGCGGTGTTCCCGCGCCATCTAAACGGGACGTAAAGGCCGACAGCATGACCCCGGCCTCCCTCGCAAGGGGTTGTCTCGATCCACCTATGTCGGCTCCAGGCTTGGCTCCGAGGGTCAGTAGCTTGGCTGGAGACGGCCAAGCTATGCCTTCCAAACTTTCACCAAGGGTCAGAGGGTGAGCGTGTTCAGTGAGTGAATTGATAAATAGACTGTGCTCCATGGCGCAGCTTGATAGCAAGTCGCTAGCAGCCTGAAGAGAATGTTCGTAGGGGGTTGAAGCGGCAGTGACGCGTGAGTTCGCTTCAGACCGTTATTCGCGAGCACTGGCAGGAAGAGGAATGGGGATGTCTAGACCAAGAAAGCGAGTGCGCCTGCAAGATGGGCTGTGGCTCGATCTGAATAAGCTCCTGCGTGAGGGACTTGGACAACCTGGAAAGATTCCCTGGCCTGTTGAGATTCGATGGGTCCCCACTCGTTCCGGCGAGATTGCGAAGGAGTCAATAACTATCAGGAAGGAAGGCGAGGAACGAGGATTCCTCAGGATTGTGCTGGGCAATATTGATCAGCGGCTCGAATTAGTCTCACAGCTCCGACATTTCGGCGGGCGACAGTGGTACTTCCAGTGTCCGGTGACCGGTAGGAAGTGTTCGGTGGTGTGGTCCCTCCAGGCGCGACCCGCTTCTGCAGCCGTCAGGTTTGGGGCAAGCAGGTAGCCTACTCCACTCAATTCGAGTCAAAATTCGACCGCGCGATCACCGCGAGGGAGAAGGTCAAAGATAAGCTTATCGGTGATCTCAATCGGCGTGAGTGGGACCTACCTCCGAAGCCTAAGTGGATGCGGTGGCACACCTACAGGTGCCTGTCGGAGAAGTATCAGCTCCAACAGGGAAAAATCGACCGGATCATCGAAAGCTATGTGGGTTAAGTTTCGGCGGGTTAAGCAAGATATTTCGATTTGAAATCCAAGAGGGTGTGGAAAAGCAGATCAGCGAAGGCTACGGTTCTAAATGATCCACGGTGCGCCGAAAAAGTCCGCGCTCCGGCGCTCCGTCACAGATGAAATCGCGGTTGAAATTTGCCAGGGTTCCCCGCACTTCTTCGGCAGCGGTGTCTCAAATTAATCGAGGACATTGGGTGATCACTCAAGGGTTGCGCCTTAGCAATCCCCTATTCACTTGAAATGTGCCCAAACGTGTCCCGCAACGACATGGCACGTCCCCAGCCTTTGAGCCCGCTGCATCAGTTTAGACGCTTTGCCCTTTGTGCTGAGAGAGGATGAGGACTTCGCGACGGTTCGAGCGGCTCAATTACCACTTCAACATCGGCAGTTACTAATCCCATCAAGCAGATGTAGGCAATGGGTTAGGGGTGACGGAGAACATCGGCGCGGCTGTGCGCAGGCGGTGGAAAGTGCAAACACTGCCACACATTTGGCCTTGCCGCTTCATCTCCGCTGATGGAAGGAACCCGCCAATCACCTGAGCTTCCTGTCACAGCTCAGACCTAGCAGCGTACCGAAAGTTGAGCCAAGAGGTCGCGCAATCAGTGCTGGGAGGAAAGCGCTCGGGCGTTGATGCAAGACGTCCTGAGTTGAAGCGCTGCCTTGAGCACCTGCGCGAAGGCGATACCCTCATGGTCACGAAACTAGACCGCTTGGCACGTTCTACTTCTGATCTCTACCGGATCGTCTCGCATCTCGACGAAGATGGTGTGGAGTTCAAGGTGCTCGATGATCCTGCAATCGACACAAGCTCTCGGACCGGCAAGCTCGTCATGGGACTGCTCGTGCTGCTCGCGTAATTTGATAACGACATTCGGCGCGAGCGGCAGGTGGATGGAATTAGGAACGCGTGCGAGCGCGGGACCATGTTCCGACGATTTGATGTTGACCAATAGCGAGCGTGTCTCATGCCCGAGCCAGCCAACATGAGTCGGGTGGAGAGCCTTCCGCCAATTGCCTCTCAAACGAGCAAAGTACTTATTTTGGGGTCGATGCCGGGAGAGGCGTCGCTACGAGCCGGTCAATACTACGCGCATCCGCGAAATGCATTCTGGCGCATCATGGACGAATTATTTGGCGCGGGTCCTTCCCTGCCTTATGTGGAAAGGGTGAGGCTCCTTCATTTAGCTGACGTGGCTCTCTGGGATTCGCTTCAGGTGTGCATAAGGCCAGGGAGTCTGGACGCATCTATCACGGACGAGGTACCAAACGACTTTCCGAGCTTTTTTGATACGCACTCAAACATCACACATGTGTTCTTCAACGGTACAAAAGCAGAGACGGCATTTCGCCGTCACGTGTTGCCGGCCTTGACTAACGCAACACAGATCGTCGCTCGCTTGCCCTCGACCAGCCCTGCGCACGCGGCTATGCCATTCGAAACCAAAGTGCAGGCATGGTCCGTCGTGAGGGAGGTCCTCATGTAGAGCTGGTTTTCCGGCAGCCCGAGGTTGGGTGTTAACCGCTAAGTCGTTTGCAGGTGAGCTAGGATCCGTTCCAGGTCGGACGGCTCCCACCTCTCGCCCAACGAATGCTCGCTCAAAGCCATTAACGCTTGGATTGCTCTGCCGTGGTCGCACCGGAACAGCTCCTTGGCCGTCACAGATGTGCCGTGTCCCTTCCGAGTATAGGTTCTAGGGCTGCAGTATATCTGGTTAGGCCCCGATAGCGGACGTCGCGTTTGGGCTGCGTTCGGTCGGCTAAGTGCCAGAAGCAGTCATTGCGAGGCTGGTTGTCTGTGGTAGCGCGTCCATAGGCTCTGATC
>JBOHJE010000033.1:0-5196 GCA_050728375.1 Methyloceanibacter sp. | reverse complement strand
ATATTGCGCCGAGCCGCAGTTCGCGCTTCCTCCTCGCGGCCAAGATGGTGGGCGAGCGCACCGCAGCAGCCCTCGTCCTTTACCACCACGACGTCGATGCCATGGCGCTTGAGGAGGCGAATGGCGGCAAGATTGATCGAAGGCGAGAGTACTTCCTGTACGCAGCCGAGCATCAAGGCGACGCGCTTGGGCCGGGGCGCGTCGGGGTTGAACACCGATCTGGGCTTGCCCAGGATCTTCATCTTGAGCTCGCCCTTAGGAACGAGGTCGAGAGCCGCGGCGGTCCGGTCCATCCCCATCTTGGCGAAGAGGTTGCGGAAGGGTTTGGCGAAGCGTCCCAGGACCAGCATGAGGCGGAACCGGCTCGGGTGCGGCAGGACCTTGCTCAGGAACCAGCGCGCGACGCGCTCGGAGGTCGAACGATGGCCGCGCTGCTCGATGCGGACGCGGGCCAGATCGACCAGATGCATATAGTCGACGCCACTCGGGCAGCTCGTCATGCAGGAGAAGCACGAGAGACAGCGGTCGATGTGATAGGTGGTCGACGCCGTCACGTCCCGGCTCTCGAACATCTGCTTCATGAGATAGATGCGGCCTCGGGGACTGTCGCGTTCGTCGCCGGTAAGCACATAGGTGGGGCAAGTGGCGATGCACAGCCCGCAATGAACGCAGCGCCGCAGGATCTCGTTGGCGCGGGCAATCGATGGATCCGCGAGCTGTAGCGCGTTGAAATTGGTCTGCATTGCCCAGTTATAATCCTTGGTACAAGCGGCCCGGGTTGAGTATCCCGAGCGGATCGAAGGCGTGCTTGAGCTTCGCCGTCAGCTTGGCGATCGGCAGGTCGAGGGGTTGAAAGACATCGATCCCCGCTCGCGTCGCGGCCTCGGCCCGGATTAGTGTGGCATGCCCGTCGAATTCGGCAAGGGTCCGGCGAATGTCGACTGCGCCGGCATCGGTCAAAGGCGGCGTCTCGATCCAGACAAGACCCCCGGACCAGTCGTAAGTCACGCCTACTTCGATCTTGCGGGCGAGACTGCCGACGAGTTTGGCGGCGCAGGTCGGCACGGTGGAGACGCGCCATAGCGGCCGGGTTGTTCCCTGGAACATCCGAAGGGTCCTGACTTCAGTCCAAAAGGCCCGGCTGCGCTCGGTGTCGAGTTCCAGAACCGGGCCATAGGCCTGGAGCGTTTGGCGCAGGCGCGTGGCGCGGTACCTGGCGGAGGCGGGAAAATTCTCCACCCGCACGGCGGTAACCGAAGCCCCCGCGCCCGCGATGTCCTCGTCGGACATGCGTCGCGCGAGGCCGGCATGCATGTGCAGCGTGCCGGACACTTCGAAAGGCGTTCCCATGGCGATACACAGGGCCTCGATGGCGGTCTGGTCGGTCAGCCCGAAGCAAATGACGGTGCGGGACTCGTGCTGGGCCGGCAGCACCTTGAGCGCAACTTCCGTCACGATCGCCAAGGTTCCCCAGGTGCCGACCAGCGTGCGGCCGAGATCGTAGCCGGTGACGTTCTTCAACACCCGGCCCCCCGACTTAATGATCTCGCCGCTGCCGTTGACGGCCTTGACGCCAAGCACGTGATCGCGGGCAGCGCCCTTGAGAATTCGCCGGCTGCCGGAGAGATTGGCGCCGATCACCCCGCCGATCGTCCCCTCGCCCGGCCCATAGCCGAGAACGGGTCCGAGGTCGACAGGCTCGAAAGGAAGCTCCTGCTCGTTCTCGGCAAGGAGAGCTTCCACCTCGGAGACGGTCGATCCGGTCTGGACCACGAGTACGAGCTCGCTCGGTTCGTAGAGCTGAGCCCCGACCATGCCTTCGGTGCTGACCACGGCGCCCGAGCCGGAGCGGCCAACCTCGCGTTTCGTGCCCCTTCCCATCACTTCGAGCGGCGTGCGGGTGTCGGCCGCCTCGGCGACGAGATGAGCGAGTTCCTCCACCGTTTCGGGAGCGTGAAAGCCGAGGCGCATATGGCCGGTCACAGGACTTCACGTCCTTCCAGCGCGGCCACTTCGGTTTCGAACTCGCCCTCGATGTCATCGTCCAGCAGGCGTTCCGGTCGCTCGGCCAACGGCAGGGCATTTCGCTCCTCAAGGGGAAACACTTTGCCCGGGTTGAGCAGCCAGGCCGGATCGAACGCCTGCTTGACACGAATTTGCTGATCGATATCGGCGTCCGAATACTGAACATGCATGAGCTCGCGCTTCTCGATGCCGACGCCGTGCTCGCCGGTAAGGCAGCCACCAAGCTCGACGCACAGCTTCAGGATTTCGGCGCCGCATAGCTCGGCGCGCTCGAGCTGGATCGAATCGTTGGCGTTGTAAAGAACGAGCGGATGCAGATTCCCATCGCCCGCGTGGAAGATGTTGGCGACGTCGAAGCGATATTTCCGGCAGATCCAGCCGATCTCGTCGAGCGCCCTCGGCAGTTTCGACAAGGGGATGACGCCGTCCATGCAGTAATAGTCCGACAATTGGCCGATCGCGCCGAATGCGGCCTTGCGGCCCTTCCAGATCAGCGCGCTCTCCTCCGCGCTTTGGCTGCGACGTATCATCGAGGGAGAGTGGTCTTGAGCGATGTCGTCGATGCGCTCGAGCTGATACTCGATCTCGTCGACCGAGCCCTCGACCTCGACGATAAGCAGGGCCTCGACGTCTAGCGGATAGCCAGCGCTGACGAAATGCTCACAGACATGGATGGCCGGCCGGTCCATGAACTCGATGGCCACCGGAACGATGCCGGCTGCAATGATGCCGGCGACGCACGCGGCCGCAGACTCCGTCGACTCGAAGCCGAGCAGCATCGGCCGCGCCCCTTCCGGCGCCTTGAGGAGACGGACGGTGACCTCGGTGACGACGGCGAGCTGACCCTCGGAGCCGATGATGAGGGGAAGGAAATCGTAACCCGGCGCATCGAGATGGCTACCGCCGAGATCGACGATCTCGCCGTCCATCATCACCATGCGGACGCCAAGCACGTTGTTCACGGTGACGCCGTATTTCAGGCAATGCGCTCCGCCCGAATTGGTGGCGATGTTGCCGCCAAGCGTGCAGGCGATTTGGCTCGACGGATCCGGCGCATAGAAGAAGCCCTGGCCTGCGGCCGCCTGCGTAACGGCAACGTTGGTGATGCCTGCTTCGACCCGCGCCACGCGATTGACCGTATCGACCGACAGAACCTTGGTCATGCGCGACAGGCAGAGCACGATCGCGTCTTCGAGCGGCAAAGCGCCGCCGGCCAGCGAGGTCCCGGCGCCGCGCGGCACAACCTTCACATGATGGTCGTGGCAAAAACGGAGAATGGCACTGACTTCTTCAGTGCTACCGGGAAGCACAACGGCCAGCGGAAGACAACGATAGGCCGTGAGCGCGTCGGTCTCGAAGGTGCGGCGCCCTTCTTCGTCCGCGATCAGCACGGTGTCGGGTACGAGCCTCTTCAACTGCCTCAAGATGTCGTTCCGGCGCGCAAGGATTGCGCGGTCCGGGGCGGGCATGCTGAGTGACGACATCTTGAGGGCTCCGAAGCCAGTCCGAGACGCTGTGGGCGGAAAGCTTCGCCTAATCTTTTCGCATGGGCAGGGTTGGCGGGCAATACGCCGCAGGGACTCCCGGCCAAATGGCGGAAACGTAACTCCCCGTCTGGGAGTTAGGTTGCTGCCCACCGGCCGGCTTTGACTGGATCCGAGGCATTCTGCTGGGCGTCCGCACGGGACCGGGAAAATCCTGTGCCGGACAAGAATAAGGAGCGATGAGATGAGGATTTTCGGGCTTTTCGGGCTCGGCGTCGCCTTGCTCGTGACTTTGACCGGACCTGCCTCAGCCGCCGGAGACGCCGAGGCTGGGAAGGCTGCCTTCGCCAAATGTGGAATCTGCCATCAGGTGGGCGCCAACGCCCAGAACCTGGTAGGTCCGGAGCTGGACAAGGTCCTCGGCCGGAAGGCCGCGAGCGTCGAAGGCTTCGCCTACTCTCCCGGAATGCAGAAGCTCGCCGACGAGGGCTTCGTTTGGAGCGAGGAAAACATCGACAAATGGATCGCCGATCCGAAAGCGATGCTCCCCGACTCACCGATGGCGCTCGCGTTTCAGGGCATCCCGGATGCCGGGGAGCGGGCGAACATCATCGCCTATCTGAAGACTCAGTAGGCGGCGCTTCGCTCGGCGTGTCCTTGGGCCCCGGCTCAGGCGTCGCGCCGGTCGCGCCGTTTGCCCCTTCTTGAAACTTCGCGATGTCTTCAAGGACCTCCTTGAAGAAATAGTCGTGGCTGCCTTGCTCCTTGGCGACCTCGCCCCATGCTTCGCGCAGGGCCGCGACGACTTCTTCGGGCCAGTCGGCCACGCGCACGCTGTCCTTCGTCGAAAAACTCGCGAGGGCTTCGGCCTGGAGGCCGGCACTCTCTCCGAGGGTCGACTCTAGCGTGGCCGCGCAGGCGGATTCGACCAGCTTTTGGCGCTCTGCGCCAAGGCCATTCCACCGGTCCTTGTTAATCAGAAGCTCAAGCACGGTGGCGGGTTGGTGCCAACCGGGCATGTATATGAGCTTGATCTCGTCTTGGAGACCTTGCTCGCGGTCGACGGCCGGCGTGTAGAACTCCGCTGCCTCTATCTTGTGCCTCTCGAATGCCTTTACAAGATCGCCGCCGGCCACCAGCACAGGGATCGTTCCGAGCCGCGACATGACCCGGGCGCCGAGCCCGAAGATGCGCATGCGCAAGCCGTCGATGTCCTTCTTGCTGTCCAGCTCCTTGGTGAACCAGCCGCCCGCCTCGGCGCCGCCGAAGGCACATGGGATCACGTGGACCTTGTAGCCTGCCTGATCGTACATCTCTTGGTAGAGTTTCCGGCCATTGCCCTCGCCGAACCAGGCGAGATAACCCTCAGCATCGGGACCAAACGGATATCCGGAGAAGAGCGGCGCCGCAGGGATTTTCGCGGTCCAGAAGCTCGACATGGAGAAGCCTGCGTCGACGGCTCCCTCGGAAACCTTATCGAGGATCTCGTAGGG
Source organism: Methyloceanibacter sp. (assembly GCA_050728375.1). Taxonomy (GTDB): domain Bacteria; phylum Pseudomonadota; class Alphaproteobacteria; order Rhizobiales; family Methyloligellaceae; genus Methyloceanibacter. Next base: position 194 of record JBOHJE010000033.1, on the reverse strand, counting down.
CTGCGTCCCGTCCCCAGGCTCCTTCAGATCGAGCTTGAGCCCTCCTCTCGAACGCTGATCGATCCGCTTCGCCAGCCTGATTGCGGGCTTGCCCAGGCCCGGCAGATGCGTGCCGTAAACGACAGGCGTGACGAGAACGACCGGCTCTTTGTCAGCCGCTCTCGTCGCGCTCAGGTGCAGCACCAGCACCAGCG
>JBOHJE010000032.1:0-17342 GCA_050728375.1 Methyloceanibacter sp. | reverse complement strand
AGCGGGTCAAGGGCCTTCGCGCGGGCGGCGACGACTATCTCACCAAGCCCTACGCCTTCAGCGAGTTGCTCGCCCGCATTGAGGCTTTGGCGAGGCGTAAGTCACCCGAAGAGGGAAACACGCGTCTCGCGGTCGGCGACCTCGTGCTCGACCGCCTGTCGCACAAAGTGACGCGGGCGGGTGAGGCCATCCTGCTCCAGCCGCGCGAGTTTCGCCTGCTGGAATATCTGATGAAGCATGCCGGGCAGGTCGTGACGCGCACCATGCTGCTCGAGAATGTCTGGGACTATCATTTCGATCCGCAGACCAATGTCATCGACGTCCATATCTCGAGGCTTCGATCGAAGATCGATAAGAGCTTCGGCAACCCGCTTCTCCACACGGTTCGCGGCGCCGGTTACACCATCCGTGACAGCGCTCACTAAGCTCTTCCGGACCACGACCTTTCGCCTGTCGCTGACCTATTTTGCGCTGTTCAGCGCTGCGGCCATCGTCGCCATCATCTACATCTACTGGAACACGACAGTCCTGCTGTCCCGGCAGTTGAACGAGACGATCGACGCGGAGCTGAAGGGCCTCGCCGAGCAATACAAGGCGGGCGGCCTCGATCAGCTCGTGCGGACTGTCGCCGACCGCAGCGAGACTCCGGGCGTCAGCCTCTACCTCGTCGCGGACGGGAAGGGGAATCAACTCGCCGGCAATCTAAGCGCCGTCTCCCCGCAGTTGTGGAATAGCCTCGGGCCCGTCGAGTTTGTCTATCGCCGCCCCGCGCCGGGCGGCGTCGAGAACCGCCTCGCGTTTGCGAATGTCTTCCGCCTGCCGCGCGGCTATCGCCTCATCGTCGGCCGCGACATTGAGGGCAGGCGCGAACTCGCCGCGCTGATCCGCTCGACCATGCTGTGGGGTCTCGGTTTCATGGCGCTGGTCGGCATCGGCGGCGGGTACTGGGTCAGCCGCAAGCTGCTGACGAGAATCGACGATCTCGCCGAGACCACCCGCACCATCATGGAAGGCGACCTCGTCGGACGCCTCGCGGTGAGCGGCTCGGGCGATGAGCTCGACCGCCTGTCGCAAAGCCTCAACCTCATGCTGGCGCGCATCGAGCAGCTCATGGCGGGGTTGCGCGAGGTGTCGGACAATATTGCGCACGATCTCAAGACCCCGCTCAACCGCCTGCGCAACCGCGTCGAGGAGGCGCTGCGCGAGCCCTACGACGAGACCGCCTATCGCGAGACGCTGGAGCGGACCATCGAGGAGGCCGATGGGCTGATTAAGACATTCAACGCCCTGCTCTCGATCGCCCGGCTCGAAGCCGGGGCCGGAGGCGAGAACCGGGAGAAGCTCGACGTCTCGGCGCTCGTGTGCGATGTGGCCGAGCTCTACGAGCCTGTCGCCGAGGAGCGCGGAATTTCGCTCAAGGCGGACACGGCAAGGCCCATCGTCATCCACGCCGATCGCCAGTTGCTCGGCCAGGCCATCGCCAATCTGATCGACAATGCGCTGAAATACGGCGCCCCTTTCGCGGCTAACGGTAGCGATCGGCCGCCGGAGGTGGAGGTCAGCACGCGGACCAGCGGAGAGACCGCCGAGATCGTCGTCACCGACCGCGGTCCTGGCGTCCCGGCGCCCGAGCGGGAACGCGTGCTCGACCGCTTCGTCCGGCTGGAGGCGAGCCGATCGGAGCCCGGAAGCGGTCTCGGCTTAAGCCTTGTCGCGGCGGTAGCAAGGCTGCATGGTGCGAGCCTGAGGCTGGAGGACAATGAACCTGGCCTCCGCGTCGTCCTGGCTCTGCCCATGGAGAGCGGCGCGCGCATCAACGGGGCGGCGGCCGAGCCGCCCGCGGGAGCAGAGCTGAGAGCCACGTGACGGCGTTCGCCGAGCGCATCACCGAGTTTCCCCTTGTCTATGACGCGGCGCGCGGGGCCGACGTGCTCGACAGTCTACGAAAGGCCTCGCCGGAGCTGGCGGCGACGATCGGCGAGCGACCCGGCGTCAAAGCGCTGCTCGAGGCCGCCTTCTCCTCCTCGTCCTACCTCGCGGCGCTCGCGCTACGAAATCCCCCCCTTCTTACCGGCTGCCTCACGCGCGACCCGGACGAACATCTGGCCGAGGCGCGGGCCATGCTCGGCACCCAATTGGCCGGAGCTCCCTCGAGCAAAGAGGCGCAAGCGCTCCTGCGGCACTTCAAGCACCGCGTCGCCCTGCTTGCCGGCCTCGCCGATCTCGGCGCCGCGTGGTCCACGCCGGAGGTCCTCCGGGCCTTGAGCTTTGCTGCCGATTCGAGCGTCGAACAGGCCACCGCCTTTCTGTTCCGCAAGGCGCGCGAGAGCGGACAAACCTCCTCCACGGACAATTCATCGGCCGTGCGCGGCTATTTTGTCATCGGCATGGGGAAGCTCGGCTCGCTGGAGCTCAACTATTCGAGCGACATCGATTTCATGGTGTTCTACGACCCGGAGCAGGCCGGGCTTCCACCCGAGATCGAGCCGTCCAAGTTCTTTGTGCGTTTGACGCGCGAGCTTGTGCGACTGTTACAAGAGCATACCGCAGACGGCTACGTCTACCGCACCGACCTCAGGCTCCGTCCCGATCCCGGCGCGACCCAGATTGCGCTGTCGACCGATGCCGGACTCACCTATTACGAGAGCTTCGGCCAGAACTGGGAACGCGCTGCGCTAATCAAGGCGCGCGTCGTGGCCGGCGATATCGAGGCAGGCGAGGAGTTCCTGACGCAGCTTTCGCCCTTCATCTGGCGCAAATATCTCGACTTCGCGGCGATTGCCGACATCCACGCCATGAAGCGGCGCGTGCATGCCTTCAAGGGCCACCGCGCGATTGCCGTCAAAGGCCACGACATCAAGCTGGGCCGGGGAGGCATAAGGGACATCGAGTTCTTCGCCCAGACGCAGCAGCTCATCGCCGGAGGCCGCCATCCCGAGCTCCGTACGCGTGGGACGATCGAAACGCTCGGCCGGCTGGCCGAAGGACAGTGGATCGAGCCCGAGGCTGCCGCCGATCTCACCGAGGCCTACCTGTTCCTCCGCCGCACCGAGAACCGGCTGCAAATGTTGGGAGACGAGCAGACGCACATCATTCCGGACGATCCTGCCGAGATTGAGCGTGTGGCGCGGTTCTCGGGCTTTGCCGACGCCGATGCGTTCGGCGATGCGCTTGTCGACCGCTTCAAGCGCGTCGAATCCCGCTACGAGGCCTTGTTCGAGAAGCTGCCCGAGCCGCCAAATTCCGCGCCGAGCATTGCGGTCACCGCCGACGAGGGTGATCCAGCCGCACTAGCAAGCCTAGAGCGGCTCGGCTTCCACAATCCGGCGCCGGCCATCGAAGCCGTCAGGGCTTGGAAGTCTGGCCGCTATGCGGCGACAAGAAGCGCCGCATCGCGGGAGCGCCTGACCGGATTTCTGCCGCTCCTGCTGGACGCCTTCGGACGGACCGCGGAACCCGACCTTGCGCTTGCGACCTTCGACAAGGTCATCGCGAGCATGCCAGCGGGCTTGCAGCTCTTCTCCCTCCTCTCGGCCAATCCCAGCCTGCTGCGCCTTCTGGCCGACATCATGGGCACCGCACCGCGGCTCGCCCAGATCATCGGCCGCAGGCCGCGTCTGCTCGACGCCGTGCTCGATCCCGGATTCTTCGGCGCCGTGCCGACGGCAAGCAGGCTGAAAGAGCTCGTCGGCAACACCCTCGCTCAAGCGACCGACTATCAGGACTTGCTCGACCGCGCGCGCATCGTCGGACGCGAGCAGGGCTTTCTCATCGGCGTCAGGGTCATCTCCGGCACGCTCTCGGCCCGCCAGGCCGGTGCCGCCTATGCGGGGCTGGCCGAGACCTTGATCGAGGTGCTCGCGGACAGGGTCGGTGCCGAACTCGTGAGCCAGCACGGCAGGCTGCCGGACGGCCAGGTCGCCGTCCTCGCCATGGGCAAACTCGGCGGCAGGGAGATGACTGCATCCTCCGATCTCGATCTCATCACAGTCTACGACTATGTGGGCGACGATGCGCATTCCGACGGCAAGCGGAGCCTGGGCGGAACCCCGTATTACGCCCGCTTCACCCAGCGCCTGATCGCGGCGCTCTCGGCGCACACGGCCGAGGGCGCTCTCTATCAAGTCGATATGCGTCTCAGACCATCGGGCAATCAGGGTCCGGTTGCAACCAAGCTTTCGAGCTTCATCGACTATCAAAGGACCTCGGCTTGGACCTGGGAGCAATTGGCGCTGACCCGCGCGCGCGTCGTAGCCGGCCCCGCCGGGCTAAGGGGCGCGATCAACGACACGATAAAGGGCGCTCTGACACGGCCGCGCGACCATGCCGCGGTAGCGCGGGACGTCAAGACCATGCGGGCTAAGATCGCTGCCGGGAAGGGCACGGACGACATTTGGGACCTGAAACAGGTGCGGGGCGGCCTGATCGACCTCGAGTTCATCGCCCAATTCCTCCAGATCGTGAGCGCCCACGAGCATCCCGAGGTGCTGGATCAGAATACGGAGATGGCGCTGGTGAAACTCTCCTCGGCGGGTGTGCTGGCGCCAGCGGACGCGGAGGTCCTCGTTCCGGCCGCGCAGCTCTACCATGCGCTCACGCAAGTCATGCGGCTTTGCCTCGACAAGCCGTTCATGTCGGCGGAAGCGCCACGCGCCTTGCGCGACCTGCTGGCGCGCGCGGCCGAGATGCCGGACTTCGCCACGCTCGAGGCAACGCTGAACGATACGCTCGCCACGGTGCACGAGGCCTTCGAGCGCATCGTGGCTTAGACTCGGGATCTGTCGATCACGCTTCACCGGTGCGGCGATGCCCAGCAGGTATGAGCGAATTTCTCAGCGCTCATAGGTTTGGCGAACAAGAATCCTTGAACGAGGTCGAAGCCCAAGTTCCGCACGGCATGAAAATCCGCCCAGGTCTTGACCCCTTCCGCCACGGTGCGTGCGCCATAGCCATTGGCTAGCTCCACTATGCGACGGTACATCGCCTGCTTCAGGCGATCTTCGGCGCAGCCAGTGACGAACTTCCGATCGACTTTCACCTCGATGAAGGGGAAGTCGCGGAGTCCGATAAACGAAAGCCACTCGGCGCCCAAGTCGTCGATCGAGTAACGTGAAGATAGATCGGAAGTTTTGATACGTGCAAAGAGAAGATTCCAATCAAATTTCCGGAGAATGCCCGCTGACAATTCGGGTCAGGCAAGCGCCCGCAAACCGCGAAAAAGGACCAGCGAGCTCAGGCTGAGGCGGCGAGGGGGGGGTTGTCGGCGGGCGTCACTGCCCGCGACGGCAGGGTACAGGTGACGGTCGTGCCCTGACCCTCACGGCTCTTGATCTGAAGCGAGCCGCCATGCAGCTCGATCAGAGCGCGGGAGATGGCGAGGCCGAGTCCGCTGCCCTGATGGCTCTTCGAAAATTGGTTCTCGACCTGCTCGAAAGGACGTCCGAGCTTGACGATGTCTGGTTCGGGAATACCGATTCCGGTATCCTTGATCGCGATCTTCACCTGGCCCCGAATGCGGGAGAGGTGGACGTCCACGCTGCCGCCATCCCGGGTGAACTTGACGGCGTTCGACAGCAGGTTGAGGCAAACCTGCTTCAGGGCGCGGCGGTCGGCCTCGAGCATCAGATGCGCCGGGCCATGCCTCTCGAGCTTGATGTCGCGCTCGGCGGCGGCCTGGCTCACCACCTTCATGCTGTCCTCGATGATGTCGGCAACGTCCACATTGCTGACGTCGAGGGTCATGCGCCCTGCCTCGATCTTGGACATGTCGAGGATGTCGTTGATCACTTCGAGGAGATAGGTGCCGCTCGCATAGATGTCGCGTGCATATTCCTGATATTTGGCATGGCCGAGCGGGCCGAATAGCGCCTGCTGCATCACCTCCGAGAAGCCGATGACGGCATTGAGCGGCGTCCGCAGTTCGTGGCTGATATTGGCGAGGAATTCCGACTTGGCGCGGTTCGCGGCTTCTGCACGGTTCTTCTCCAAGGCATATTTCTCGGCGAGATCGACAAGCTGCTGCTTCTGATGCTCCAGCTCGCGGCGGGACAACCTGAGCTCGGCCACGCTTGCCCGAAGCTGCTGCTCGCTCTCGGCGAGCCGCTGCTGGCTCTCCTTGAGAACGGTGACGTCGGTGCCCACGCTGACATAGCCGCCGTCGCGGGTCCGACGCTCATTGATGTGCAGCCAGCGGCCATCTTCGAGCTGAGCCTCGTAGGTCCGGGAGTCGGAGTCCTGCTTGCCCGGCACGGCGATACGCTTGTTGACGATCGGTTCGGAGGCCGAGGCGATGACTTCGTCATAGGGGCTGCCCGGCCGCACCATCTCGTCCGGGAGGCCATGGAATTGCTGATATTTGCTGTTGCACATCACCAGGCGGTTCTGGTTGTCCCACAGGACGAAGGCCTCGGAGATGGTCTCGACGGCATCGCGCAGCCGCGCGTTGGCGTCGGTCGAGGCGGGGGCGGCGCTCTCGTCGGCCGCCACGGCGATGCCGGTCAGGTAAGGCTCGCGATCGGGCAGGCTCCGCGTGATATGGCCGCGCAGGCGGATCGAGATCCAATGGCCGTGGGCGTGACGTAGGCGGAAGACCCGATCGAACAGGGAGATCTCCTCGCGCAGATGGCGCTCGATCTCGCCGCGCAAGTCGTCGTCGGGGTGCAAGGCTTGCGCGATGGTGCGGAAGGCCATGCGGTCCGTAAAGGGCTCGAGGCCGAGCAGGGCATACATGGGCGGCGACCAATGCACATGGCCGCGCGCGATGTTGACCCGCCACACGCCGCAACCGGGAAGTGCGTCGGTCAGCTCCTTGGCTAGGGCGCCACTGTCCTCCTTTGGGGCGGATGGTGCGAGATACCAGAGGGCGCCGGCGATGAGGGCGAGCACCAGCGCCGCGCAAACGAGAAGCGTGCTCTCGAGAATTGCGCTATGCCGCCAATCGCCGAGTGCGTCACCGATGGGCTGAATGAAGGCAACTTGCGCGTCGGTGCCGGGAACGTTGCGGACGGTGACGATGGCGTCGGTCCCGTCCAGAAGCGCAATCTGCAACACGCCGGCATCTGCGCCCAGGATCGTGAGCGGCTGTTGAGGGCCGAGGATGGTGAGAAGATTAGTCGCGCGCGGACCGTCGATTGGAGCCTTGGCCTGGATGTCCCCCGCGCCGTCAGCGAGCAGGCTGATGCGGCCGTCGCGGGTGGCGCCCCGGGGGAGGCTGCCGGCGAGGGCACTTTGCCAGTCTATGCTCGAGTCTAGGGTCTGGCCCTTGAGGTTGAGCGACGTGACGTCGGCAAACAGCGCCAACTGTGAACTCGCCGCGTCAAGCGCCGTCTGCCGGCCGTCGCCGATCTGATAAACGAAACCCGTAAGGGCCACGAGGACAAAGGTGGCCAAGAGAATGGGGACAAGCCGGCGAAGGAGCTCGGCCTTCGGGAAATGGCGGCCAATTAGCGCGCGGACGTCCTGCCACGGCGGTCCCGCAATAGCGAAGACACCCTCACGCGCAGAACGCGCCATTCGGTCCCCCTAGTCTTCTCCCATCTTGAGCCGGAGAAGTTGCCGCATCTCCGAATCGCCTACCTTACATTGGAAGCGATGACGGCGCTGTCTGTCCAGAGGAAACCTGTGGAAATTCGGTTAATAACCCGTTGACATAGAGAGATTCTCTAAGCGTCCCCGAGCGTTTTCGTGACGATCTCATAGCTGTCGGTGGAGAGGGATTGAGCGGCGAGGTCCTTGAGGACCGCCTTCGCTTGGGCCTGGCGGGTCGGCTCGAGAGTGCGCCAGCTCTCGAAGGCGCCGAGCAGGCGCGATGAGACATGTGGGTTGAAGCCGTCGATGGCGAGCGCTTGGGTGGCAAGGAGCCTATAGCCTTCCCCATCGGCTCGATTGAAGCCGGTCGGGTTGGCATGGGCGAAGCTGCCGATCAACGCCCGCACGCGATTAGGGTTCTTCAACGAGAATTTCTCGTGGTCTAGCAGGGTGCGAACCCTCTCCACGGCGTCCGGCCGCGGCGCGCGTGCCTGCACGGCGAACCATTTGTCGAGCACGAGCGGCTCCTCCCGCCAACGCGCATAGAAATCGTCGAGCACCTCGTCTCGCAAGGGAAGCGCGAGATGGGAAAGAATCGATAGGCTGGCGATGGCATCCGTCATGTTCGAGGCCTCGCGGTAGTGGCGTTCGGCGCGTGCGACCTCGGTGCCGGTCCCCGTCGCTACCAGAAGGTCGAGCGTGGCGTTTCGCAGACTCCTCAAGCCGGCGCTTTCGGGGTCCGGCGAGTAAGGGCCGCCCCGCGCCGTCCCGTCATAGAGTTCGGCCAATGTCTTCCCGATCTCCGAGCCAATCTTGGCGCGCAAGGCGTCGCGCGCCTTATGCACGGCGTCGGTGTCGACATCGTGAGCAAGCTCGCGCGCGATGTCGGATTCGTTTGGTAGCTTCAGAAACTCGGCGCGATAGGCCGGCCGCAGCGAAAAATCCCCTGCGGTGCCGGCAATGGCATGCGCCAGTCGCGCGGCCTCCTTGCCGGTCACGCGCTCCAGGTCCTTGCCGTCGCGTGCGGCAGCAGTGAGCAGATTGATGGCGTAGGTTTGCGCCGCCTGCCAGCGGTTGAAGGGGTCCGTGTCGTGAGCCATCAGGAACTCGACCTGTTCGAGGTCGAGGCTCGTGGTTAGCCGCACCGGGGCGGAGAAGTCGCGCAGCAATGACGGTGTGGGTGGGCCAGGGACATCCAGGAACTCGAAGACCTGCTCGCGCTCGGTGATTTCGAGTAACCCGTCGGTCGGAGCGGCCTGATCCTTGAGCCTGAGCGGCAGCTCGTCGCCATTGGCGCCGATGAGTCCGACCTTCAGTGGGATCTGCATCGGGTCCTTCTTGGTCTGTCCCGGGGTCGGCGGCACGACCTGGCTGACATGCAGCCGCGCGGTCTTGGTGTGAGCGTCGTAATCCAAAGAACAAGCGAGCTCCGGGGTGCCGCTTTGCGTGTACCAGAGCATGAATTGCGAGAGATCGCGGCCCGACACGTCGGCCATGGCCTTGACGAAGTCCTCGACGGTGGCGGCCTCGCCATCGTGGCGCTCGAAATAGAGGTCGAGCCCCTTGCGGAAGCCGGCGCGGCCGAGCAGCGTCTGCAACATGCGGCAGACCTCGGCGCCCTTTTCGTAGACGGTGGACGTGTAGAAGTTATTGATCTCGATATAGGAGGTGGGTCTCACGGGGTGTGCGAGGGGACCGGCGTCCTCTGGGAACTGGTTTGTCTTGAGCGTGCGGGCATCGACGATGCGCTCGACAGGCCCGGAGCGAATGTCGCCGGTGAACTCCTGATCGCGGAAGACGGTGAGGCCTTCCTTCAGGCAGAGCTGGAACCAGTCGCGGCAGGTCACGCGGTCCCCCGACCAGTTGTGGAAATATTCGTGCGCGATCACGCCCTCGATCGAGGCGTAGTCGGCGTCGCTCGCAATGTCGGGACGGGCGAGGACCAGCTTGTCGTTGAAGACGTTCAGGCCCTTGTTCTCCATGGCCCCCATGTTGAAGTCGCTGACCGCGACGATGTTGAAGACGTCGAGGTCGTATTCGCGGCCGAAGCGCTCCTCGTCCCAGCGCATGGCGCGCTTCAGGGACTCCATGGCCCAGCCGCAGCGGTCCTCCTTGCCCGGCTCGACATAGATGGCAAGCGCAACCTCGCGGCCCGAGGCGGTGACGAAGCTGTCGCGCACGGTGGCGAGGTCGCCGCCGACCAAGGCGAATAGATAAGTCGGCTTGGGAAAGGGATCGTGCCATACGGCGTAGTGGCGGCCGGTGCCGGGTAGGTCGCCGCGCTCGATCGGATTGCCATTCGAGAGGAGCACCGGCGTGCTCGCGCGATCGGCCTCGATCCTCACCGTGTAAATGGCGAGCACGTCGGGCCGGTCGAGGAAATAAGTGAGGCGGCGGAAGCCTTCGGGCTCACACTGAGTGCAATAGGTGCCGTGCGAGCGATAGAGGCCGGACAGCTCCGTGTTGGCCTCGGGATCGCAAACCGTGACGACTTCGAGGGTGAAGCGACCGGCCGGCACGTTGGGGATGGTGAGAGAGCGCCCCTCAATTGCGTAATCGGTGCGCGACAGTTCCTTGCCGCCCAGGACTAGGCGCTCGAGTTTGAGGTCCTCGCCGTCGAGTACGAGCGGCGCGCCGTAGGGTTCCGCCGCCGGGTTCGGACGGACCTGAAGCCTGGAAAAGACCCTGGTGGCCTTCGGAGCGAGATCGACGTCGAGCTCCGCCCTATCGATGAGATGGGTGGGCGGCACGTAGTCCTTCAGGAACTTCGGCTGGCGGCTTGCGTCGTTCATCGGGGCGTGACCATCCTCGCACCGCTCTTAGAGGCAGGACCGCGCCCTGCCAAGCCCGAACCTCGCGCAGGACGTCACACCCAGCGGCGATCCGGTCTCTGCGGATCTTGCGCGGCCAGAATCGCTGGAAGAACGGCCGAGCACCGGAAACCTGAGCGCCCGCCGGGCGTTAGCTCAGGAGGAGACAACTGAGATGCGAATCTCCTCCCGTCCACGCAGGACTGGACCCCGGGGTTTGAGGCACCGCAAGCTTATCCAGCTGAGAAGGTGCGTCATGGCGAGATCGTCTTGAACACGCGCTGGCGCCGGATCGTCTTTTGTGGCGGCTTGTTCGGCGCAATAGCGCTGGCCGTCACCGTCGGCATTGTGCTAGCGGCATCGGCATAGCGGCCTCAGCGGCGGGGAATGATGGCAGAGATCGAGATGGAGACGGCAGGAGGACGCCCGAGGCGGTTGTTTCTGCCGTCGAGGAAGCACGCCGTCATCATGGGGGCGGGCGGCGCCGTTATGCTTGCGCTTGGGCTTATTTTCCGCTTCGCCGTCATCGAAAACACGCCGCTCGGCATCGCCTGCGATGCAGGCGAGGAGAGTCTGATCTGCACGATCAGGCTCGGGGTGATCCTCCTCTTTGTCTTTAACATCTTCGGCGCGGTGGCCGTTGCCGCAGCAGTCTGGCAGGTGTGGCGGCCCAATGCCATCGCCTTCGGTATCGCATTCACCTTCGCGCTGATCGGTATCGTGCTTTACGGGCCCCGGGCTTCCGCGCTCGCCCTTGCCCTGCTTATTCTCAGCCTGGCTCGGCCCGTGCGCGAAGCGCCGTCAGGGCAAGCCCTATAAGCAGCGCTCCGAGCCAAAGCGCCTGCCAATTCCGGAACCCCTCATTGAGGACCATGACGATCGCCGACGCCGCGAGCACCACCGCTGCGGCGATCTCGGCAACCCCGGCCGTGTGACCGGGGGGGCCGGTGAAAACAAGAATGGCGAGAGCTGCGACCGGGGCGGTCAACAACGCCACCGGGAAGTCCTTGTAGCGGGGATCGGAGACGAGGCCGAGCGCCACGACGATGGCGGCGACGACTGTCGCCACAAGGATGGCAGCAAGCACCCATCCCACCCAGCCCACTCTCCGCCAACACGAGGGGTCGAGCACCGTGGCGAAGCCCTTGAGCTGATCGCCGCGAGCCACCGCATAAGCTGCCGCCATTGGCGCAACGAGAGTGAGCACGAGCAAGCCAACATCGCGGAATTCGTCGCCGGGATACATGCTGCCGATGGTCAGCCCGAATGCAGCCCAGCCGAACACCAGCCCCGAGCCCAGCGAGATGCAGGCGGCTGCCACGTCCCGCCCCAGGCTTGGCGGTCGCGTTCGGCCCCCCAACCAATAAGCGATCAGGATGAGAAGGGCCGCGCCGATACCGAGACTGGCCTGCGCCCGCCAATGAGGATGATTCGACACCGGCTCGCCGAAGCGGAATTTCGGTGTCCGGGCGCTGCTGTCGAACAGGCCCCAGAACCCGCCGACCGTTCCTTCCTGAAGACGCTTCCAAGGCTGGTCGAAGGCCTCAATGAGGTTCATACGCCAGCCCTCCTCCTTGGCCGCAGCAACCACGCCTTCCAGCACCAGCGCCTGATTGGCGCGCGAGGGGAGGGCCTCTTCGCGCATGCGCCCAGCGCTCGGCCAGCCGACCTCCCCAATCAAAATGTCTTTGCCGGCAAATTGCTGGCCCACGTTCCGCCTGACATTGCGGACATGCGCCACCGCGTCCTCTGCCGCGACGGGGTGGTCCTCCCAATACGGAAGGATATGGATGGTGACGAAGTCGACGGCCGAGGCGAGGTCCCTTGCCTTTAGCCAAAATTCCCAAACGTCGGCGTAAGTGACGCGCAGATGCGCCCGCTCACGGACCTCGTTGATATAGGCCCTGACCTGCGCTGCGGACAATTCGCCGCGGAGGAGTGTTTCGTTGCCGACGATCAGAGCCTGGATCACATTGGGGTGCTTCTTGGCGAGCTTTAGCGCCGCCTCGACTTCCAGGCGGTTCTCGGCCAAGTCGCGCCCGAGCCAGATACCCTGGAGAACTTTGAGACCATGGGCGCCGGCCAGGGCCGCGACCCTGCCTTCGGGGCCATCCGCCGAATAGGTCCGCACGCAAGAAGTGACCTCGGATAGCTCCCTTAGATCCGACTCGATCTGCCGGTCGGGAATGACTAGCCCCTCGGTGAAGGGCGCTTGATCGCCATGGAACGGGGTGTAGGACAGGCACGTTAGTTTCTCGCCTGCGGCAAGCGGTGACGGAGGCATCGGGACAGGCTGCCCGAGACGATACCAGACCACTGCAATCACGCCGGCGATTAACGCAAAAAGGATAAGGGAGCGCAGCATCGATGAGGTTCGCGGAACCGAGTTTGCGACCAATAGCAGGTTTGAAGTGCGTATTGAACCAATCCCTCTGGTTTGTGCGTCTGCGAAGTGGTAAAAATCGGCATTGCCGTTGGACTGCCAAATTCTAGTGGTTTAATGCAAAAAATGACCCACTTTCACGTTGGGCACATAACTGTGCTGCGCCGCATCATCAAGTCGTTTGCTGTCTTATTGGCCGGCGGCGTTTTGGTGATGCAATCCACCGTCGCCTTCGCCGACGACAAACCGTCAGCCGAGCAGAAGCCGCCCGAGCAGGCCAAAAGCGAAGCGAAACCCGAAAGCAAACCGGAGGACACCGGAGGCGGAGAAGGCCAGAAGGCTGTCGATCCGGCCAAGGTCAAACAGGACGAAGAGGACAAGTCTCTCGCCGAGTACAAAGAGGCGGCGACGAATCTCGCCCCTGACGCCGGCGCACCCGAGTGCGTTTGGACGGGGCGCCGCGTCGCCAGCCTGCTCTGGCGTGACGATATCGATACGGCGCGCCGCTACATCGATTTATACGACCGCTTCGGCTGCTCCGCCGAACATCTGAAACTGGTGTTTCGTTGCGTCATACGACAAGGACCTATCGATCCAAAAGCCGCCGACCGTCTCGCATCTCGAGTCCATGGTTGCTGGATCACGCCAGAGGAACCAACCACCGCCTCGACACAGGCGCCGACCGGAACCGCTGCAAAAGGCGGAACTATTCCCAACTAAGAAGAGTTTAGGGAGGGACTGCATACCTTCTGCGGCTTCGGCGCTGAGGGGGGCAGGCAGGGATGAGTCTAACTCGGATTCAGGAACAATGCGCAACGTCGTCGTCGCCGTTGTGGTCGTAGTTGCGACCGCACTTCATGCATGCGCTTGGTGGCTATTGCACGAGAGGGTTTCTCCTCCGAATGCAAATGGCGGCCTTCAGAGCGTGTCTTTCTCGCCCTTCAATCGCGATCTCAGCGCTGAGTCGGGAAGGACTTCCGAACAGCAGATAAGGTCCGATCTGGCGGCGACCGCGCCTTATACGCGGCTCATCAGAACCTATAGCTCCTCCGACGGTCTCGAACTGGTTCCCAGGCTCGCCTCCGAGTACGGTCTTCGCGTCACGCTCGGCGCCTGGATCGACGAACGCCCGCAGCATAATGAGCAGGAGATCAAGAGCGCCATAACGCTCGCGAACCATAACCGTAATGTCGACAGCGTGATCGTCGGTAACGAAACGATCTACCGCAACCGCGCGCTCGATGGAAACGTCCAGAGCCAAAAAGAGACGGTGCAGGATCTCATCACCAAGATCGAAAAGGTGAAGCGGGAGGTGAACGTTCCGGTCTCCACCGCTGAAGTGTGGGATATCTGGCTCGAGCATCCCGAACTTGCGAGCGCGGTCGATTATCTCGCCGTCCACATCCTGCCCTACTGGGAGGGTTTGCCGGGCGAGGTTGCCGTCGACCACGCCATGAAGATTTATGAGCAGCTTCGCGAAGCCTATCCCGGCAAGCGCATTGTGATCGCCGAGTTTGGCTGGCCGAGCGCGGGCCTGAACCGCAATGCCGCCGTGCCCGGCCGGCTCATGCAGGCCGAAGTGGTGCGCGATTTTGTCGCGCGCGCCGACGCCATGGGCATCGACTACTCCATCGTCGAGGCGTTCGACCAGCCCTGGAAGACGAACGAAGGTAGCGTCGGTCCCTATTGGGGCATCTTCAACGCCGACCGCGAGCCGAAATTCGCCCTTATGGGCGATGTCGAAACTCCCAACTTCCCCCTCACGCTTTTCGCAGCGCTCGGCATCGGCCTTCTATTTTCGGTGCCGATCTTTGGCATCTCCCGCGTGACGGTGCCGCAGGCCGGCATTCTTGCGTTGACCTCCCAGGCGATCGGCGCCTGGTCGGCCAACGTCGTGGACTATTGGGTGATGCACTATTTCGTGCTCGGTTCGCAGGTGGCGATGATCGTCGGCGCGGGCCTGCTGCTGCCACTCATCATCATCATGAGGCGGCGTATCGAGGAACTTGCCGACATTGTCTTTGGCCAGAAACCGGGACGTCTGCTCGGGCAGGGAGGAAGCGCGCCGGGCAGGAAACCCCTGGTGTCGATCCACATCCCCGCCTGCCGCGAGCCACCGGAGATGTTGCGGCAGACCCTCGACAGCGTGGCCAAGCTCGATTGGCCCGAATTCGAGTGCATCGTGGTGATCAACAACACGCCGGACCCGGCCCTATGGACTCCGATCGCGGAGCACTGCCAGAGGCTCGGCCCGCGCTTCAAGTTCCTCCGCGAGGATCGCCTCCAAGGCTTCAAGGCAGGCGCGCTCAGGCTTGCACTTCAACACACCGCGCCAGGTGCCGAAGTCGTCGGCGTGATCGATGCCGACTATGTCGTGCACCCCGATTGGCTCAAGGACCTCGTGCCGGCATTCGAGGATCCCAAGGTCGGCCTCGTCCAGGCGCCGCAAGATCACCGTGATTGCAGCCGGACCATCACGCAAGCCGTGATGAACCGCGAATACGCGGGCTTCTTCGACATCGGCATGGTGCAGCGGAACGAGGCCAACGCCATCATCACGCATGGCACGATGTGCCTGATACGACGCGAGGCTCTGGTAGATGCGGGCAACTGGTCGAGCGACACGATCGTCGAGGACACCGATCTTGGGCTGACGATCCTCGAGCGCGGCTGGCGCGCCCATTACACGAAGACGCGCTATGGCTGGGGCCTCCTGCCGTCCGACTTCGCCGCCTATAAGCGGCAGCGGCATCGCTGGGCTTATGGCGGTATCCAGCTGGTGAAGAAGCATTGGCGCGCCTTCCTGCCCGGCGGCAGCCTGCTCACTCCGCAGCAGCGCAGCCACTTTCTGTTCGGCTGGCTGACTTGGCTCGGCGCCGAGGCGCTTGGCGTGGTCATAGCCGTCCTCAATCTGATCTGGATGCCGCTCGTGGCCTTCCTCGGTATTGCCGTGCCGGAATCCGTGCTCTTGCTTCCGGTGCTTGCCACGTTCGGGGTTATGTTGCTGCACTTCATGGTGCTCTACCGCACGCGCGTGCAGGCCCCGATCTTCGCCTCCCTTGGCGCGGCTTTGTCGGCCATGGCGTTGCAATTCACGGTCGGCCGCGCCGTGGCGGAAGGCGCGGTGCGGGATGGGTTGCCCTTCGTGCGCACCTCGAAAGGCCCGGGCAGCGGCTGGTCCGTCAGCTTCCCGGCATTCTTGGAAGCCGGGCTCGGCACGCTGCTGCTGCTTGGCTCATTCCTCCTCTGGTTCACCAATTACGAGCAGGTGCACGAAATCAATGTGTTCAGCGCCGTTCTCTTGGTGCAGAGCCTGCCGTTCCTCGCTGCGGTGCTGATCGCGTTGACTGAACGCTCATCGCTCAATCAATTCGCGACCTGGCGGCGGCTTGCGACTCCTTCCGCCTATCTACCGCGCCTGCCAAAGGGCCGCGCGCCGACGGCGGGTCCGTCCGCGGGCGGTGGCGTGGGCGTGATCCAATAGAAGCGGGGTGACGGGCTCGGACTAGTCGAGTTCCGCGCTGCGCAAGCGGAGCGCATTGGCGACGACCGAGAGCGAGGACAGACTCATCGCCGCCGCGGCAATCATCGGCGACGGCAAGATGCCGGAGACGGGATAGAGGACGCCGGCCGCGATGGGGACTCCGAGCGCGTTATAGACGAAGGCGAAGAACAGGTTCTGCTTGACATTGCGCATGGTGGCGCGGGCGAGCTTAAGGCCGCGCACCACACCGCGCAGATCGCCCTTCAGAAGCGTGAGCCCGGCGCTTTCCATGGCCACGTCCGCCCCGGTCCCCATGGCGATCCCGACATCGGCCTTCGCCAGCGCCGGCGCGTCGTTGATCCCGTCGCCCGCCATGGCGTCGGCGCCGCCGCCCTTCTGCATCCTCTCGATCAAGACGAGCTTGTCCTCCGGCTTCAGGCCCGCATACGCCTCGTCGATGCCGAGTTCGGCCGCGACCGCCTTTGCGGTAGTTTCGTTGTCGCCGGTGGCCATGACGACGCTGAGGCCCAGCTTGTGAAGCTTGTCGATGGCCTCCGCGGCAGACGGCTTGAGCGGATCGGCCACGGCGACAATGCCGGCAAGCCTGCCGCCTGCGCCCAAGAACGTCACCGTCTCGCCACGCTTGCGGCGCGCTTCGGCGGCCTCCGCCAGGGGCTTCACGCCGATGCCGGTCGACTCCATCAGCCGCGCATTGCCGAGCAATACCTCTTTTCCTCCCAGCCTCCCCTTCACGCCTTGACCGGTCACGGCTTCGAAGCTCTGCATCTTTTCGGCTTTCAGCCCGCGGGTCTCAGCCCCTTTTAGGATAGCCTCTGCCAAAGGATGTTCGCTCCCGGCTTCGAGCGCGGCGGCGATGCGTAGCACCTCATCGTCATCGAACCCCGTTGCCGCCTCGATTCCGGTCAGCGTCGGCTTGCCCTCGGTCAGGGTGCCGGTCTTGTCGACCACCAGGGTATCGACCGCGGCGAGCCGCTCAAGGGCTGCGGCGTTGCGCACCAGAACGCCGGTCTGCGCGCCGCGTCCGGTGGCGACCATGATGGAGATGGGCGTCGCAAGCCCGAGCGCGCAAGGGCAGGCGATGATAAGCACGCTGACCGCGGCAACGAGCGCATAAGAG
>JBOHJE010000031.1:0-11491 GCA_050728375.1 Methyloceanibacter sp. | reverse complement strand
CGCTTCCACCGGCCGCGTGCCGCAGCGCTCAAGGCAGCAGCTCCGGCCGGTATTCGAAATGCATGGTGTCGTAATGATACCACTTGCCGCCCCAGATGAAGCCGTGCTTCTCGAACACCTCCACGATGTCCCAGGGGATGCGGTTCTTGTAGGGATATTTCCCGTCCACCGAGCGGTTGTCCCGCCAATAGTCGGACCAGGCGACGTTGATGTCGATGGCGATGCCGTTGCCGTGCGCGCTCTGCCTATTGGTGCCGGCGATGACGCGGCAATTATAAGTGCCGCCCGGAGGCGTCAGATATTTGACGAGGTCCTTGGGATAGGCGTCGAGCTCGTCGGACACCGCCTTTAGCTTCTCGGCCACGCCGTTCACGCGGGTGATCAGCACCTTCTTGCCGTCGTGGCTCGGCAGCCAGACGACCGGCACGAGCTTCTCCGGCACCTCGCGCTTGGTGCAGTCGCCATACATCTTGTTGAAGAAGGGGCCGTAGCGGACGCGGCCCGGGTCGATGTCGATTCCGGACGGCGTGCCGGCGCGGCCAACAGGGTAGGGGGCATAGAACATATCCTCGATATCCGCCTGATTCAGCCTTGTGTCGAAGTCCTTGTCGCCCTTGCCGTCGTCGAAGGCCATCTCGGTGCCGTCTTTCCAGCGCAGCACCGCGCCGTCATGAGAGGCGAGGAAGTTGGGATAGGAGGCGACGAGCTTGTCCAGAAGGGCCGCATGCCGTGCGGTCGCCTCCGTGTCCTCGGCGAGCGCGGCGCTGCCGGCCATGAGCACCGAAATTGCCAGAAGAGCAGCGGTCGATTGCCTCCTACGGCGGCGCGAACCGGGCAGATCCATGGTTTTCCCCAAAACTTGTTTTACCCGCTGCCAGAGCTTGTTAGATTGCCCTCATAGAACCATTGCCGCAGCTGCCGGCCAACGCGAAAGAGTCGGCCGCTCCGGGCTTTATGAGGTTGGAACATCGTGACTGGGCCGAGCGGCGATGCCCGCCCGGCTGCCACATCCTCGCATGACCTTCGTGCCGTGCGAGGGGAGACCGGCGACTGTGGGGGAGGTGACGGTCCGGCGGAAGTCGAGGCCCGGGCGCTGACAATGGCGCCGGCCGGTGGCCTTCCCGGGGCAGCCAAGGGCAATTGCGATCCGGGCGCGCTCGCGCGGTTCCCGGGAGCTTCCGTCTACAGCGCGCTCGACCTCGGCACCAACAATTGCCGCCTGCTCATCGCCAAGCCCTCGCGGCGCGGCTTCCTCGTCATCGATGCCTTCTCGCGCATCATCCGCCTCGGCGAGGGCGTCCTGAGTTCGGGCAAGCTCTCCGACAGCGCCATGCACCGGACCATCGAGGCGCTGAAGGTGTGCGCCGACAAGATGAACCGCCGTCAGGTGACGCGGTCGCGGCTGATCGCCACCGAGGCCTGCCGCATCGCGGCGAACGGGCCGGACTTCATCGACCGGGTGCGGCGCGAGACCGGGCTCGCCCTCGAGGTCGTGACCAGGGAGACGGAGGCGAAGCTTGCGGTGTCGGGCTGCGCCTCGCTGATCGACCGGAGCTGCGACTGGGCGCTCGTGTTCGACATCGGCGGCGGCAGCTCCGAGTTGATTTGGCTGAACCTCGCGGGCCTGGCGCGCGGCGGCCGCCGCTCGCTGCACGATCGTCTCGACGTGCAGAATTGCGTCGCCGCCTGGACCTCGCTGCCCATCGGTGTGGTCAATCTCGCCGAGCGCCACGGGGGCCGCGAGGTCACGGCAGCGAGCTACGAGGCCATGGTTCAGGACGTGATGAGCGGCCTCAGGCAATTCGAGGCGCAGTATCGCTTCGGTGAGAAGGTCAACGGCAACCGGGCGCATTTCCTTGGCACGTCGGGCACCGTAACCACCATCTCGGGCATTCATCTGCGCCTGCCAGCCTATGAGCGCTCGCGCGTCGATGGGGCTTGGCTCGGTGCCGGCGACGTGCGCTCCGTGTCGAACGAGCTGATCGCCATGAACTATGCCGAGCGCGTGGCCCAGCCCTGCATCGGCCAGGAGCGGGCCGATCTCGTGCTCGCTGGCTGCGCCATCCTCGAAGCTCTGCTCAGGACCTGGCCGTGCCAGCGGCTGCGCGTCGCCGATCGCGGCTTGCGCGAAGGCATCCTGACCACGCTCATGGCCGAGGATGGCCACGACCGGAAAGGGGGGCGCCGTCAGAATGGACGGCGGCGCCGGCGCAATCCTGGGACTGCCGGCGCACGCCTTGCGCCGCAATCTTAGAGTGGCATCGATCAAGTCGATCATTCGTGCCTCGTGTTACCCCTCATCCATTCCGCCATGCGACTTGCGTAAAAGCTGCGCTCACCAAGATCGCGGCGGAAAGCCCTCTCCCACAAGGGGAGAGGGGGCCGTGAGGATGCGGCAACCTCCATCCCCTCTCGATGGGATAGGGTGCCTCGCGCGCCAAAGGCAGGCGAGGCGGGTGAGGGTGAGTACAGGCAGTGACCGTGAGTCATCGAATCCTCCTTAAATCGTCGGCGCTGCCTCCTCGGGCGCACCCACCGGCCGCGCGCGGGAGGCGAGGCTCGCGCCCGCCGTCTTGGGCAGCAGGGCAAAGATTAGGGCAGAGCCTGCGGCGATCACGGCCACCAGCACGAACGCGGCCGGGAAGTCGCCGGCCACCACAAGGTGGCTGTCCCGTCCCATGCGCTCGGCCTCGAGCACCAGAGCGCCGACGGCGACGCCCGCCGACAGCGACAATTGCTGGGCGACGCTGGCGAAGCTCGTGGCGCGGCTCATGGCCTTCTCATCGATGTCGGCGTAAGCGAGGGTGTTGATGCTGGTGAACTGCAAGGATTTGAAGAAGCCGCCGACCAGCAGCACTCCGAGAATCAGCGCATGCGGCGTGGCCGTCGTGAACAGGGCGATGGCGCCGATGAACACGCTGCTCACGACGGCATTGACCACGAGCACATGCTTGAAGCCAAAACGGCGGAGGATCGGGGCGGCGGTGGTCTTCATGGCGATGGCGCCGATGGCGCTGGCGAAGGTGAGCAGACCCGACTGAAGCGCGTTCAGGCCGAAGCCGATCTGAAAGAAGAGCGGCAGGAGGAACGGCGTGGCGCCAACCCCGACGCGATAGAGAAAGCCGCCGGCGACGCTCGCGAAGAACGTGTCCACCTTGAGCAGGTTGAGGTCCAGCAGCGCATTCGGCGTCTTGCGGGCGTGAAGCACATAGAGCCAGACGCCGGCGACGCCTACCGCGAGGAGGGCGATGACCAGCCAGGCCGGAAACAGTCCCTGACCGATCGTGGTGAAGCCGAAGGCCAACCCGGCGAGACCGATGCCCGACAGGACGAAGCCCTTGATGTCGAGCGGCGGGAGTGCCTCCTCGCGAATGTCGCCGATGTAACGGCTGGCGAGAACGACGCCGAGCAGGCCGACCGGGATGTTGATCCAGAAGATCCAGCGCCACGACACGAACGTGGTAATGAAGCCGCCGAGCGGCGGACCGAACACCGGCCCGAGCAGGGCGGGGATGGTGAGCCAGGCCAGCGCCGAGATCAGCTCGGACTTCGGTATGCTGCGCAACAGGACTAGTCGTCCAACCGGCACCATCATGGCCCCGCCGATGCCCTGGATGATGCGGAACAGCACGAAGTCGGGCAGGGACTGGGCGAAGCCGCAAGCCACGGAGCCCAGCGTGAACACGACGATGGCGGCGCGGAACACGGTGCGCGCGCCGAAGCGGTCCGCCATCCAGCCGCTCAGCGGAATGAACACGGCAAGCGACAGGAGGTATGAGGTCATCGCCAGCTTGAGTGCGATCGGATCCTCGGCGAGGTCGGCCGCGATGGTCGGCAGCGACGTGGCGATTACGGTCGAATCCATGTTCTCCATGAACAAAGCGACCGCGACGATGAGCGTGACGAAGTAGCGGGGCATGTGGCAGGTGTTAGAGGGCGGACAGGGCGGACAAGGCGGACATGGGGCGAGCCTGCCCGCGCGGTCAAGGCCGGGTGGCGGAGCGTCGGATTAACATATGGTAAGATCGACGAAGAGCGGCAGTTCAGGCCTCTCGGCAGGAAGCCGCAGGCTTGCCGTCCGCGTGCGTACGGCAAAGGGCCGCAAGCTCGCTTCGACGCGCTGGCTGCAGCGGCAGCTCAACGACCCTTATGTCGAGGAGGCGAAGCGCCAGGGCTATCGCAGCCGCGCCGCCTGCAAGCTCGCCGAGATCGACGACAAGCATCGCCTGCTCAAGCCCGGCATAGTCGTGATCGACCTCGGCGCAGCGCCCGGCGGCTGGAGCCAGATCGCGGCGGCGCGCATCGGTGCGGTCGAAGGCAAGGGGAAGATCATCGCCGCCGATCTCAGCGAGATCGAGCCGGTGCCGGGAGTCGGTTTCATGGTGCTCGATGTCACGGACGCGGGCGCGGGCGAGAAGGTCAGGGCCGCGCTCGATGGCGCCAAGGCGGATCTTGTCCTCTCAGACATGGCGGCGCACGCCACGGGCCACAAGCAGACGGATCATTTGCGTGTGGTGGCGCTCGCCGAGGCGGCGCTCGACATCGCCGAGGACGTGCTCAACCCGGGCGGCGCCTTCCTTGCCAAGGTCTTGCAAGGCGGCGCCGGCCAGGAGCTGGTGGCGCGCCTCAAGAAGGGTTTTGCCAAGGTGAGCCACATCAAGCCCAAGGCGAGCCGCGCGGACTCCTCCGAGGTCTATGTGCTCGCCACCGGCTTTCGCGGAGCGCGCTGAAGGCTCCTTCGCGTCACTCGCCGGCTCGCGCTCGAAGAGGCGCAGGGCTCAGTCGTAATGCTCGCATTCCTGGTAGCGATCCCACCAATAGGGGCTGCCTGTTATGCGGGCCTTCCGCTCGAGCCAATCGCAGTCATCGTCGTCGTAATAGGCGTAGGCTCCGCCGTAAAAGAACCCGGGATAATAGGAGTAGAAGCGTTTGTGGTGGTGATGCTTCCGATCCTTGTCATGACGATCCTTCCAATCCCAGTCCTTTCCGGCCGAGCGGCGGTCGCGTCCCATGTCGAAGTCGCGACCCGGGCGGTCTATGCCGGCGCGGCGTCCGCCGCCCCGCTCGCCGAGATCGACTCGCCCACCCGGGGCGCCCATCCGAGTCCCGCGGCGGGCATCGCCGAGGCCGATATGGGCCCGGTTACTGCCGATGGCTGCGCCGCCTCTCGGTCCACCCCCTCCGCCAACGTGGGCGCTACCGCCCTTCGCCCCACCTCCACCGCTGAGGCCGCCTCCGCCGCGGCCACCGCCGCCCCCTCCGCCTCCGGGCGATTGGCGAACGAGCTCGACGATGCCGTTATTGCCATTATTGCCGGTCATTGCCCCCTTCAGATCGATCGGGGGGGCCGCTGTCGCGGGCAGTGCGGCTGCCAGAAGCAGTCCGCTTGCGAGCGCCGTGCCGGCTGCGAGGTAGTTTCTCATCTCAACCTCCTGTTTCAGGCCCCCGTCGCCGAGAGTCACAGGAGTGACCGTTTAGGAAAGTAATTCGCCGCCGCATTTGCAGTTCCAGCCAAGGTTTGCGGGCCTGGGCGAACGGCCATCGCCTTCCCAAATGCGGCGTTAGCTGCTAAAGGAGGCCGCCAACCGGTGGCCGCGTGTTGCACCGCGCAAGTCCGCGCGCCGCCCGCTCTTGAAAGGTTGGCCGATGCCCCAGGGGCAGTCCTCGGAAAACAATAGCCGATTCCCGACCAGCGCCATGGCACTGACCTTCGACGACGTACTGATCCGCCCGGGCGCTTCCGAGGTCCTGCCGAACGACGTCGATGTCTCTTCGCGGGTCACCCGCACCATCTCCGTGAATATCCCTGTGCTGTCGTCGGCCATGGACACCGTGACCGAAGCGCGGCTCGCGATCGCCATGGCTCAGGCCGGCGGCATCGGCGTCATCCACCGCAATCTCGATCCCGCGGCGCAGGCAGCCGAGGTCTCGCAGGTCAAGAAGTTTGAGTCGGGCATGGTGGTGAACCCGGTCACCATTAGCCCGGAGGCGTGCCTCGCCGATGCGCTCAAGCTGATGGCCAACCATCAGATCTCCGGAATTCCCGTCGTCGAGCCGGACTCCAGTAACGGGCGCAAGGGAAAGCTCGTCGGCATTCTTACGAACCGCGACGTGCGCTTCGCCACCAACATGGCGCAGCGCGTGGCCGAGCTGATGACGAAAGAGGGACTCATCACGGTCAAGGAGAGCGTCGGCATGGAGGAGGCCAAGCGGCTCCTCCACCAGCACCGCATCGAGAAGCTGCTCGTCGTCGACGACGACTATCGCTGCATCGGCCTCATCACGGTCAAGGACATCGAGAAGGCGAGGGCTCATCCCCATGCCTGCAAGGACGAGCAGGGGCGCCTGCGCGTGGCGGCGGCGACCAGCGTGGGCGAGTCGGGCTTTGCCCGCGCCGAGCATCTGATCGACGCCGGGGTCGACCTGATCGTCGTCGACACGGCGCATGGCCATTCCCAGCTTGTGCTCGATGCCGTGCGCCGCATCAAGCGCCATTCCAATGCGGTTCAGGTCGTGGCCGGCAACGTCGCGACCGCCGAAGGCACCAAAGCCCTGATCGACGCGGGCGCCGACGCGGTGAAGGTGGGCATCGGCCCGGGCTCGATCTGCACCACGCGCATCGTCGCGGGCGTTGGCGTGCCGCAGTTCACGGCCGTGCTCGAATCCGTCGAAGAGGCGCGCAAGAGCGACGTGCCGGTGATCTCCGACGGCGGCATTCGCTATTCGGGCGATCTGGCCAAGGCGCTTGCCGCCGGCGCCGATTGCGTCATGCTCGGCTCGCTGCTTGCCGGCACCGACGAGAGCCCCGGCGAAGTGTTCCTCTATCAGGGCCGCTCCTACAAGGCCTATCGCGGCATGGGCTCGATCAACGCCATGGCGGGCGGCTCGGCCGACCGTTATTTCCAGCAAGAGATCAAGGACATGCTGAAGCTCGTGCCGGAAGGTATCGAGGGGCAGGTCCCCTACAAGGGGCCCGCGGGAAGTGTGCTCCACCAGCTCATCGGCGGCTTGCGCGCCTCCATGGGCTATACCGGCGCGCGCACCATTCCCGAATTCCAGAAGCGGGCCGAGTTCATCCGCATCTCCACGGCAAGTTTCCGCGAGAGCCACGTCCACGACGTGACCATCACGCGCGAGTCGCCGAACTACCCGCGTGAGGGGTGAGGGGCGTAGGGCCGCATGCGGGGCTAGGCGCTGCACAGGGCAGTCATGTTAGTCTGAGCGCTGCAACAAGCTCCTGCTCTCCCCTTGGGGAAAGCACGCGGAGGCATCGACCCGCGGTGAGGAGCAAAACGGCGAAGCCGCGTCGAAAAAAAGATGAGTAATCACCCCTCACCCTTTCCGCGACGCGTACTTGCATGCTTCGCTTGGTCCTTTTTCATCCCTCCCCTTGATGAGGAGGGTGGCGCGCTCTTTGGAGCGCGGAAGCCTTTTCGATGCGCTACTGCTCCGCTACTTGCGTCCAGATGCCCCCACCCCGACGCCGCCTTCGGCGTCGACGGACCTCCCCGCAAGGAGGTATGAAGCTGAACGTTACGCGGGCGTTGCCAGTTACTTGACGCCGAGCTTCCTGATCTCATCGAAAATGCCGGGCTCGAGCTTCTCGGCGAGCCTGAGATCGGCGCTGCCGTCGGTCGGCTTGCCGGTTCGGCTCTTCACCACGCCGCGCCCAACCAGCGCCAAGGCGTTGTTCTCCTGGATCTTGAGCGCGTTATCGAAATCGGTGCGGGCCTTGTCGAGATCGTCGGCGAGGACATAGACCCAGCCCCGGTCGACATAGCCCACCGCACCTTGCGGGTCGATCTTGATGACCTCGCTATAGTCGGCGATCGCGAGATCGTAACTCTTCTTCTTTCGATAGAGTTGAGCACGGTTCGAATAGCCATTGGTGGCCTTCGGATCGAGCTTCACCTTCTCATTGAAGTCGGTGAGCGCGCTGTCGAGGTCGTTCTTGTGGCTGTAGACGATGCCCCGCAGCAAATAGAAATCGGCATCCTTGCCGTCGAGCCGAATCGCCTCGTTCAGATCGACGATTGCCTTGTCGTAGTCCTTCTTGGCGTCGTAGCCCGCTGCCCGCATGAAGTAGCTGTTCGCGCGAGTCGGGTCGATCTCGACGACCGCATTCATCTCGACCAAGGCGCCGTCGACATCCCCGACGGCCGAAAGACCCATGGCCCGAACGCTGTGAGCCCTTATTAGCTCCTTCTTGTCGGCGGGCTCCGAGGCAATGAAGGCGGCGCAGGCGTCGAGTACCTCCTTGACTGAGCCCTTGCCGTCGAAGCAGGCTTGGCTAGGGTTCGCCGCTCGGACAGGGGCAGATGAGAGAACCGCGGCGGTCAGCAGGCCGGCGGCAAGGGAAAAGGCGGCGCGAAAACGCATGGAAATCCTCCTTAGGAACGCTTGGACTTTTTCTTCAGCTCAGGTTTAAGAGCCGCTGCGGGCGCGCGTCAATTGAACTTCCGTCCATGTTAACCAAGCATTTTGGCAATCAATCGGCGCGCTCGACCCCGGTAGCGGATCTGGTAATCGTCGCCGTCGCCGCCTTCGCGCAGCGCCCCATCGGGCTGTCGGCGTGTACTCGACACGCTGCCGGGGCCCGTACTCCGAGGAGCGCTTCGGATTTGCTGAAAGCCTGAGCACGAGAAGCCGGTTGGGCTGATCCGGCAGGCGCAGGACGATGATGCGGCTGCTGGTGCGGAAATAGAGATCGACGCTGCCCGCAAGAACCGACTTGCCGCCGTCCGACGTCTCGGAAAAGGTCGCAGGCATGGTGTTCTTGTCGGTGTTGAGGTCGATTTCGACGCTCGTGGCCGGAAGCGCGCTGCCGGCCGGCAGCCGCATTTCGAACATAGCTTGCAGCGGCGGTCCATTCTTGGCGAGGATGTCGTCGGTGAGGCTGTAGGCCCAGAACCCCAAGACCACGGTGCGATCAACGCGACTATGATAAGCGCTCAGGAAAGCTCGCGCGGAGTATTAAGGATACCGAGGCCGGTCCGTCCGTCCGGTCTCATGGGGGACGCAAACCAAAGAGGCATTATGTCGATACAGGCAATCTTGCTGCCGATGTTTGCGATGGTCGCTTTGGCCTTCGTGCTGCTGTTCTGGACGCTGCTCTTACGGCTTCGCGTGCTGCGGCGCGGCGAGGTCAGCCCGCATCAGGTTGCACTCAGGGAGCAGGCGTGGCCGCCTTACGTCATCCAGATCGGCAACGCCTTCCACAATCAGCTCGAGTTGCCAATGCTGTTCTACGTGGCGGTGCTTCTCGCGCTCATCACGAGAACGCTGGACGTGGTGCTCTATGTGCTGATGTGGATGTTCGTCATCTCGCGGTATCTGCACACATTCATCCACGCGAGCTACAATCGGCTGGATCACCGAACGGCCGTGTTCATGCTTGGCGCGATCGCACTCGCGCTCATGTGGATCATCGTCATCGCCCGCATCTATCTGTTTCCGCCGCTCTGATGATTCCAGCAGCGCGGGCGAGCGCGGCCATCGAGGTTCTGGCCGATATCGATGAGCGCAAGCGCCCAGCCTCCGAGGCGCTGAAGGATTGGGGGCTGTCGCATCGCTTCGCGGGCTCGGGGGACCGCGCAGCCATCGGCAATCTCGTGTTCGATTGCCTGCGTAAACGCGCGTCGAGTGCCTACGCCATGGACGACGCTTCACCGCGTTCGCTCGTGCTCCGCACGCTGGTCACGGGCTGGGGGATGACGCCGGAGGCCGTCGCGGCGCTGTGCGACGGCAGCCGCCACGCGCCGGAGCCACTGTCGGAAGCCGAGCTCGCCGGCCTCAACCGCGGCGTCCCCGCCGAGGCGCCGTCGCATATTCGCGGCGATTACCCTGAATGGCTCGAGCCTGAATTCGCGCGCGCCTTCGGCTTCCGCGCGGGCGAGGAGGGGGCGGCGCTGTCAGAGCGCGCGCCCGTCGATCTCAGGGTCAATACGCTCAAAGCGCCCCGCGAGAAGGCGCTCAGAGCGCTTCAAAGATTCGATCCCGAGCCGGCACCACATTCGCCGGTTGGCCTCCGGGTCAGGCACGGGGCAGGGCCCGCGCGCAGCCCTCATGTCGAGGCGGAGCCCACTCACGGCAAAGGCTGGTTCGAGGTGCAGGACGAGGGCTCGCAGCTCGCGGTGCTGATAGCGAGCGCTAAGCCCGGCCAGCAGGTTCTCGACCTATGCGCCGGGGCCGGCGGCAAGACGCTGGCGCTTGCCGCCGCTATGGAGAATACCGGGCAGGTCTATGCCTACGATGCGGACCGTCACCGATTGCGCCCGATCTTCGACCGCCTGAAGCGGGCAGGGGCGCGCAATGTCCAGGTCCTGCCCCCTGGTGACGCGGCGACACTCGGCCAACTCGAGGGCAAGATGGATCTCGTGCTGATCGATGCGCCTTGCACCGGCTCCGGCGTGTGGCGGCGGCGTCCCGACGCCAAGTGGCGGCTCGGCCCTCAGATGCTGGGAGCGCGGATCGCCGAGCAGATCAAGGTGCTCGATCAGGGCGCGCCGCTGGTGAAGCCGGGCGGCCGCCTCGCCTATATCACCTGCTCGGTGCTGCCGCCGGAGAACAGCGCGCAAGTCGACGCATTCCTCGAGCGGTATCCCGGTTTCACGCCCGTGCCCTGGCGGGAGGCGACCGCGGGTCTTCTGTCCGCCGAGTTTCCGGCCTCGGCCGGCGGCTCCGGCGACACGCTGCTGATCACGCCTTTGCGGCACGGCACCGACGGCTTCTTTGTCGCCCTGCTCCAGCGTTCGACGTAGCGACTTTTTATCCCTCCCACGGTGGGATGAGCGATGGAGCCTGGGCAGGCCAAGGTCAGCCGGCCGAGAACCGAGTCATTGCGAGAGGTTGTCGGCGGCGGTCTGCATGGCGGTGCACACTTCGGCCGGGGCCTTCATCAGCTTGAACACCCTGTCGTCGTCGCCAGCCTCAAGCTCGACATCCTCGCCTTCGCTACAGCCGAGACTCATGCGGATGCGTTCGAGCCTTACCAGGATCGCCCCGTCCTCATCCTTGAGCGGTTCGATCTCGATGCCGCCGCCGTCGCACTCGACCCCGCAGCCGATCCCCTCGGCGGACGAGCATCCCCGCTCGCGTAGAGCGTCTCGACTTGGTCCTTCGACTTGGCTCCGCCAGGGTGAAGTCGTATTCGAACAGCCGCGTCTCGGTTCCGCCGTCTTCGGTGGTGACCAGGATACGGCCGCGTCCTGGCCGAGCGTGACGTAGCGCAGCGAGAGGACCATCTCGGTCACCCTCTGCTTCGGAGCAGGGAGCAGGCTCAGCTGCATTGACGATCTCTCCAGGCGCGAGTCGCGCAATTCTACGCCGGCGGCTCGTTGGGGACCAACAGGCGCGGCGCGAACGGCGAATCCTTTGACTCGCTTGGCGAGATCGGCTGCCAAGCCGATTCACGCCGGGCGGGTCGCTTCCAGCACGGAAAGGCCCGAGTCTCGTGACGCTCAGAGTCGATAGCGCGAGGCCGGCCTCTGAC
>JBOHJE010000030.1:0-17585 GCA_050728375.1 Methyloceanibacter sp. | reverse complement strand
GCGTGGACATGGTCTGCTTCGGTCCGAACGACCTCTCGGTCGCGCTTACCGGTCGCCTGGACGTCCGCGCCCCCGAGGTCCAGGAGGCCATGACTTTGGTTTTGAGCAAGGCGCGCGAAGCCTCTGTCATAACTCTGATTTTCGCGAACGACCTCGACTTCGCGAAGCCGCGCGTGGCGCAAGGGTGGGATGTGGTCGCCGTCGGCACCGACGCGGGCTGGTTCGCTGCCGCCGCCGCTACCACGCGGCGCGAAGTCGGCGCAAATCCCTAGACTCCTAGCTGACGTCGCGCTAGCCCTGTGCCAGAATGGCCTACGGGGCATTGAGTCGGGGGGAGGCATGCGGTTATCGGTTCAGATCGTGGCTGTCGCCATAGTACTGTTGAGCGCCCTTCAGGGGGTCGAGGCGGGTCCGCGGAACAATGATGCAAGCAGCGTGACCGAGCCGGAAATCTGGCCGATCTATCCGCCTTATCCCTATCGCGCCGGGCACTATCCCAAAGCAGACTGGTATTATGAGATGCCGCCTTACACGGCCATCTCGCCCTCCTTCTACCGGAAGCGGTTTTTTATGATGGCGCAGGAGCGCAATCGCTACCGCTACCAGCCGCATATCTTCAGCGGCTCCGGCGGCGAGTATGGCGACGGCGGCAGCGGCGTCGACGATGTTGACCTTCCGGGGATCAGCCAAGGCCTGCAGGGCACCTATCGCGAATGAGGACCGTGGGCGCTCATGGCGCGCTCGCGCCTTGCGCCGGGTTTTTGAGTTGCCTAGTGCTGGCCGCGGGCTTGACGCTCCCGGCGCAAGACGCCCTCGCCAAGTCCGGCAAGTCCGCCCGCACCGGATCCGCCTTTGCGATCCAGAAGGAATCTGCGAGCCCGACCAGGTCAGGGCGCTCGCATTGTGGCGAGAGGAGCTATTCCGTCAGCGTCGGCAACCCGGCCTTTAAGGATCGCCTTGCGCTATGGTCCGGCCCCTGCCGCTGGTGAAGGCCTAGCCGGCGAACACGCGCGCGAAGATTTCGTCGACATACTTGGTATGGTAGGCGAGGTCGAACTGAGCGCCGATCTGCTCGGCCGACAGCGACTTGGTCACGTCCTTGTCCGCCAATAGCGCCTCGCGGAAATCGCCGCCCTCCAGCCAGACCTTCCTGGCGTTGCGCTGCACGAGCCGGTAGGCCTCCTCGCGCGGCACGCCCGCCGAGGTCAAGGC
Organism: Methyloceanibacter sp.; assembly: GCA_050728375.1. Classification (GTDB taxonomy): domain Bacteria; phylum Pseudomonadota; class Alphaproteobacteria; order Rhizobiales; family Methyloligellaceae; genus Methyloceanibacter. The sequence continues at coordinate 16,373 of JBOHJE010000030.1, read as the reverse complement.
GAGCAGCACCCGCTGCGAATGGACCAGGCCGCCGAGGCGATCGAGATTGGCTTTCATCCGCTCCGGATAGACGATGAGGCGCTTGACGATGTCCGTCAGCCGGTGAAGGGCGAAATCGAGAGCGATCGTGGCGTCCGGCCCGACCACCCGCTCAACCGAAGAATGGGAGATGTCCCTCTCGTGCCACAGCGCCACGTCCTCGAGCGCGGGCAGGGCATAGCCCCGCACCACGCGCGCCAGGCCCGTCAGATTCTCAGAAAGAACCGGGTTGCGCTTATGCGGCATCGCGGATGAGCCCTTTTGGCCTTCACTGAAATATTCCTCGGCCTCAAGCACCTCAGTCCGCTGAAGGTGCCTGATTTCCGTCGCCAGCCGCTCGACGGAGCTCGCCACCACGGCAAGCACGGCGAAATAGGCGGCGTGCCGGTCGCGCGGCACCACCTGGGTCGAGATCGGTTCCGGCTCCAGTTTGAGTTTCTTGGCCACATAGGCTTCGACTCGCGGGTCGACATGGGCGAACGTACCCACGGCGCCGGAGATCGCGCAGGTTCCAACCTCCTCGCGCGCCTGGACCATCCGCTTACGCGCGCGCACGAACTCGGCATAGGCGACCGCAAGCTTCAGGCCGAACGTCGTGGGCTCGGCATGCACTCCGTGACTGCGGCCCACCGTGATCGTGTTCTTGTGCTCGAAGGCGCGGGTCCTGAGCGCGGCCAGTAGAGCGTCGATGTCGGCGATCAGGAGATCGGCAGCCTGTACGAGCTGCACATTGAAGCAGGTATCGAGCACGTCCGAGGAGGTAAGGCCGGAATGCAGGAAACGCGCCTCGGGGCCGACATGCTCAGCCACCGAGGTGAGGAACGCGATGACGTCGTGCTTTACCTCCCGCTCGATGGCGTCGATACGGTCGATGTCGAAGCCGCCGCGCTTGCGAACGGCGTCCGCCGCGTGCTTGGGGATCAAGCCGAGCTCGGCCATGGCCTCGGCGGCATAGGTTTCGATCTTGAGCCAGATGCGGAACTTGGTCTCAGGCTCCCAGATGCGAGCCATCTCAGGACGGCTATAGCGGGGAATCATGGAAGCGGCCGAGCCTTTCGCCGAAACGATGCGGAACAGACGCGAGGTCTAACAGAGGGCAGGCCGGCGCTCAAATGGCGCAACCGGTCAGTACTCAGGTATCTTCTGTTGCCGCGGCCCGAAAATCGCGACGTAGATCGCTCCCGTCACAAGCATCGCGGCATAGGCCGGCCGTGGCGGCACCAGCATGAACAGAACGAAGGAGATCAGATCGCCCTGCGAGGCCCAGTAAAGGCCCATTAACGACCAGTCCTGCTGATTAGGATAGGTGATGTGGCTGTAGATGACACGCAGCATGCCGCCGATTGAGCAGAACGATACCACGAAGATGAGCAGGGCGAACAGGAAGCGGACCACAAAGCCGCGGCGGGCGGCGAAGCCCTGCACCCACCATGTGATGAGCGCCGCGAGGCCGCCAGCGAAGCCCACGATACGCAAGGTGGTTTGGGCCTGATCGTTCATGACGGTGTTCATATAGTCGCCGATAAGAAGCGCCCACATGGAGACCCCGACCACCAGCGCAAAGGCCGCGGCGAGCGCGAAGCCGACCACCTTGTCGAATGTTACCTGTTCCATTTCCCGCTTCCCTCAAGCCCCCTCGCGTCTCGGACTATGCAAGGGAATTGGGCTCGCTGCAATCGGGGCGAGCCCGCTCAACCACACTTGCCGCCCATGGCCGTTTTATGGTCCGATCCCCGACATCAAAGGGAGATCGGACACGCCATGGCATTCGAGGACCTGAAGGCTGAACTCGCGCTTCTCATCAATCAGATGGAGAACCAGCCCGAGGATCGGCATGAGCTTTATCAGCAGATCCGCGAAAGGCTGAACGAGATGCGCGCTTTCGGCATGCCGCTGCCCGCCGACCTCGTCCAGTTCGAGAAGGAGCTCGAGGCGCGGTTCCGTGCCGAGGATGAGGCGGCGAAGAAATCCTAGAGCCGGGCAATGACAACTGGAGTTAGCCCGCAGGGGCGGACGCCTCGTCGGCGATCTCCTTGTAATCGCCGTTCGACCAGCGATAGACCGCATAAGGCGGCAGGTTCGGGTCGCCCTTCTCGTTGAACTTGAATTTGCCAATCACGGTGTCGAACTCGTTCTCGTTCAGCGCCTTGACCACGGCTTCCACCTCAGTGACCCCGGCCTTCTCAACCGCCTGCTTCCAGGCCTGGAGCGCTGCATAGGTGTAGAGCACGTAGCCCTCGGGCTCGATACCCTTGTCCTTGAAGCGTTTGACCACTTCCGCGGCGGCGGGATTGTTTCGCGGATCGGGAGAGAACGTCATCAACGTGCTTTCGCCTGCCGGGCCGGTGATGGACCAGTACTCCTGGGTGATGAGCGCGTCGCCGCCCATGAGGATCGTGTCCAGGCCCTGATCGCGCATCTGCCGGACGATCAGGCCGCCTTCGGTGTGATAGCCGCCGAGATACAGAACATCGATGTTGGCCTGCTTCAGCTTCGACACCAGCGCGGAATAGTCCTTCTCGCCCGCGGTGTAGGCCTCGTACAGCGCCTCCTGCTTGCCGGCAGCGTTGAGCGCCTTCTTGGTCTCGTCGGCCAAGCCTTTGCCGTAAGCCGTCTTGTCGTGGACGATGGCGACGTTCTTGTCGGCGAAATGCTTGGCGAGATAGGCGCCGGCGACGCCGCCTTGCTGGTCGTCGCGGCCGCACACTCGGTAGATGTTGGGTCCGGCGCGGTCGTCGGTGAAGGCCGGGTTGGTTGAGGCGGGGGAAATCTGAACCAGGTTGCCTTCGGCATAGACACTGGAGGCCGGGATCGACGAGCCGGAGCAGTAGTGCCCGGCGACCAGAGCCGCGTCGCCGCCCACCAATTGATTGGCGACCGCCACGGCCTGTTTGGGGTCGCAAGCGTCGTCATCGACGTCGAAATCGAGCTTCTTGCCGAGCACGCCGCCGGCCGCGTTGATGTCCTCGACGGCCATCTCACCGCCATTCTTCATCTGCGCGCCGAAGGTGGCGTACTGACCCGTCATCGGCCCAACGACGGCGACCTTCGTGGTGCTGGCCTCCTCGGCGCCGTCGCCGCAGGCGGTTACGGCAAGGCTCGCAACGAGCGCAGCGATCATCCCGGCGATACGCTTCATAGTCACCTCCCTGATCCAGACCGCGAACATTCTACATGATTTGCGGAGAAACAAGCCGCGTCATCTCACGCTCGCCGCTCCCGCCAGGAGAGCGGGCTCGTGCGTTCATAGAGCCAGCGATATTGCGTGACCATCTGCGTCGTGCGCATCCAGCGGAAGCCGAGGCTGCCTGCGGCGATCAGCACGAGATACGTCACGAGATAATAATAGACGGACAAAAGCTTCCCATCGAACAGCGCGTAGTGGAAGAAGCGCACCGCGGCCGCCAGCAGCGTCATGTAGAAGAACAAACGCCAGAAGGGCTTCCAGGAGCGCGCCAGCCCGCGTCCGGAAAGAAAGGCTGCGCCACCTCCTAGGATCACCGTCAGCACCAGAAAGACGCGGACGCCGTCGTCGGAGAGCCAGCTCATGTCCCGTTTCCGTTGCGCGCGGCGGCCGGCTTTATGCCGCCGTCGAGATAGGCCGCCTGCACGTCCTCGCGCTCGAGCAGCTCCTTGCCGGTTCCACACATGGTGATCCTGCCGTTGACCATGACATAGCCGCGATCGGCGAGCTTCAGCGTGTGATAGGCGTTCTGTTCCACGAGGAAGACGCTCAAGCCCTGACGGTTCAGCTCCTTGATCGCCTCGAAGATCTGCTTGACGATGAGCGGTGCAAGCCCGAGCGACGGCTCGTCCAGGAGCAGCAGCCGGGGCCGGCCCATCAGCGCGCGGGCGATGGCAAGCATCTGCTGTTCGCCCCCCGAAAGCGTGCCGCCACGCTGGTCGCGCCGCGCCTTCAAGATCGGGAACAGCGTATAGACGCGCTCCAAGTCCCGGTTGAAGCCCTTGGGCTCGCCCGAGATGATGGCCCCCATCTGCAAGTTCTCGAACACCGTCATGCGCGGGAAAATGCGCCGGCCTTCGGGCGACTGCGCGATTCGCAATTGCGCGATCTGGTGGGCGGGCAGATCCGTGATGTCCTCGCCGCCGAAGACGATGCGGCCCGCCGCGGCGCGCGGACGCCCGAACACCGTCATCATCAAGGTCGTCTTGCCTGCGCCGTTGCAGCCGATGAGCGCCACGATCTCGCCGGCCCTGATCTCGATGCTCACATCGTGAAGCACCGCGAGTCGGCCGTAGCGCGCCGTCACGTCGCGGACTTCGAGCAGGCTCTCCTTCATGGCCGCACCTCGCGCACCGCGTCGGGCAACTCCTCGTCGGGCACGCCGAGATAGGCGGCGACCACCTTAGGATCGTTGCGCACCTCTTCGGCCGTACCGTCGGCGATCATTTTACCGTAGTCGAGCACGATGATGTGGTCCGATATGCGCATGACCACGTTCATGTCGTGCTCGATGAGGAAGATGGCGATCTGCTCTTGCTCGCGGATCGCGTAAAGCAGCTCGTTGAGCCGCTCGCTTTCCCGCGCGTTCAGACCCGCAGCCGGCTCGTCGAGGCAGAGGAGCACGGGGCGCGTACACATGGCGCGGGCGATCTCGAGCCGCCTCTGGTCGCCGTAAGGAAGCTCTCCGGCCGCCATGTCGGCGCGGTTGACGAGACCGACGCGCTCCAGCCAATGGCGGGCGAACTCGACCGCCTCCTTCTCCGTCCGGGCGAAGCCGCCGAGACCTAGTATGGCCCCGACAGTGAGGCCCGAGGCGCGCTGGAGCGCATTGTGCTGCGCGACCATCAGGTTCTCGAGCACAGTCATGCCCGGAAAGAGTCTAATGTTCTGAAAGGTGCGAGCGACGCGCGCGCGGCTGTTGATGTCGTGATCGTCGAGCCGTTCGAGCCGGAAGGTCCGGCCGCCCGGCTGGCGCAGCTCCAAAGTGCCCTCGGTCGGCTTGTAGAAGCCGGTGATGCAGTTGAACATCGTGGTCTTGCCGGCGCCGTTCGGGCCGATCAGCGCGGTGATGTCGTGCCGGCCGACCACGAAGGACACATCTTCGACGGCAACGAGACCGCCGAACCGCATGGTGACATGCTCGGCGCTGAGCAGCGGCTCCTGCTCCCAGTGCCTCATGCGCGGCCTTCTTTGACGAGATCGGGTGGGATAGCGCGCGCCTCGCCGAGAGCGATGGAGGGCGTGCGGGAGGAGATGAGCCCGCGCGGACGCCACACCATAATGCCCACCATGGCGATGCCGAAGAGCAGCATGCGGTACAGCGCCGGGTCGAAGCCTGCGCCGAAGATGCTTTGCAGGCCCTCAGTATGCCGCAGCGCCTCGAAGCCGCCGACCATGGCGATGGCGGCGATGGCGACGCCGAGCTGGCTGCCCATACCGCCGAGCACGACGATGGCGAGGATGATGGCGGATTCGATGAAGCTGAAGCTCTCGGGGCTGATGAAGCCCTGCCGCGTGGCGAAGAAGCACCCCGCCAGCCCCCCGAACAGCGCGCCCATGGCGAAGGCCGTGAGCTTGGTGATGGTCGTGTTGATGCCGAGCGAGCGACAGGCGATCTCATCCTCTCGCATGGCCTCCCAGGCCCGCCCGATCGGCAGCCGCCGCAATTTCAGGGTCACGAGGTTGGTCAGAAGGGCAAGCGCCAGGATCACGTAATAGAGAAAGATGACGCCGTGCATCGGGCTGTATTTCAGCCCGAAGACACTGTGGAAGGTCAGGTCGCCGGCCGGCGCAAACGGCAGGCCGAAGAAGGTGGGCTTCGGAATGTTGGAGATGCCGTTCGGGCCGTTCGTCACCTCGGTCCAGTTCAGCAGAACGATGCGGATGATCTCGCCGAAGGCGAGCGTCACGATCGCCAGATAGTCTCCGCGCAATCTGAGCACCGGAAAGCCGAGCACGATCCCCCATAGCGCCGCCGCGGCCCCGGCAATGGGGAGGCAGACCCAAAAGCCCAACCCATAATGCGTGGCGAGCAGCGCAAAGGTGTAGGCGCCGACCGCGTAGAAGGCGACGTAACCGAGATCGAGCAGGCCGGCGAGCCCGACGACGACATTCAGTCCCCAGCCGAGCATTACATAGGTGAGCACAAGGATGGCGAGATCGAACCAGTAGCGCAGAGGCATTCCGAGGTTGAAGGCGCTCTCCAGCAGGTAGCTGGTGATGGGAAAAAGCAGCGCGAACGCGACCCCGCCGACGGTGAGGATCTGCACGTAGGGCAGGTTGGGGAAGAGATGGACGATGAGCCGGCGCAGCAGCCCGACGGCCAGGAACAACACAATCGCCCCGGCGACCAGCTCAAGTGCCGGCACGTTGACGATGGAGGTCACGATGAACACGACCGCCGAGACGATGGCGGTGATCGCGAGCGTGAGGATGTCGCGCCGGTCGAAGGGGTCGCCCGTGAACATCTTGGCGAAGGGGGCCGTGACCGGGTGCTCGGCCTGCCAGACGAACACATTGAGGAGGAGGCGGCCGAAGAACACAATTGCGACCGAGACGGCGAGTAGCAACGGGCGCGGCTGGAGCGTGAGCCCGGTGACCTTGTCGACGGTTCGCAGCCCGAGGATGAGGGAGAACAGCGCGAAGGCGACGATGCTGGCGAGAAATGCGTCCCAAAGCGCCGAAACGAATCTTTGGCCTAACGATTCGGCCACGCCGCTCAAACCTTCTCTACCTCGGGGCGGCCGAGCAGGCCGGTGGGGAAGAAGATCAGCACGATCGCGAGCATCGAGAAGGCGGCCACATCCTTGTACTCGATGCTGAAATAGGCGGACCAGAAGGTCTCGATCAGGCCGATGGCTAGGCCGCCGAGCATGGCGCCGGGTAGCGAGCCGATGCCGCCGAACACGGCGGCGGTGAACGCCTTAATGCCGGCGACGAAGCCGATATAGAAATCGATCACCCCGTAATAGAGGAGATAGAGCAGCCCGGCGACCGCGGCGAGCGAGGCCCCGAGAATGAAGGTGAGCGAGATCGTGCGGTCCACATTGACGCCTGAGAGCGAGGCCATCAGCCGGTCCTGTTCGCAGGCGCGCTGCGCGCGGCCGAGTGCGGTGCGGGTGATGACGAGCCAAAACGCCGTCATCAGCACCAGCGTCGTCACCACGATGAGGATCTGGATGTTGGAGATGATGACGGAGAAATTCTGTTCCTTGAACAGCACGTAGCCGCCGGTGATGACGGGCTGAAGCGGCTTCACGCGCGCGCCTTGCGCCACCTGGATGAAATTCTGGAGCACGATCGACATGCCGATCGCGGTGATCAGCGGCGCAAGCCTGAAGGACTCGCGCAACGGCCGGTAGGCGACTCGCTCAACGGTCCACCCCCATACCGAGGTGAGGACCATGGCGAGCACGAGCACGATGAGCAGCGCCAGCGGGATCATAGTGACGCCGATCGAGAGCAGCGCGAGGAAGGCGATCAGAGCGATGAAGGCGCCCACCATGAAGATATCGCCGTGGGCGAAGTTGATCATGCCGACGATGCCATAGACCATGGTGTAGCCGATGGCGATCAGCCCATAGATCGAGCCGAGAGCGATCCCGTTGATCAGTTGTTGCAGGAAATACGCCATGCGGACGGCTGCGTAGCCTTCTCCCCCGATTGGCATGCAGACCAAGAACGGGCAGACGTGCCCCCATTCCCTCTCTTAGCAAGAAGGCCCAACCAGGCACAACGCTGCTCGCGAAAGGGGCATGCCCAAAATCAAAGCAACATATGCGAGCCGTCGCAATACGGCGGATCGCCCGTGTCCTTGCAGCCGCAGAGCAAGGCAAGTTCCGTGCGCTCGGCGGTGAACATCAAGGGCTCAATGCCGGTCCCGGCATGGGCGCCATCGCAGAAGGGCTGCTTTTGGCTCCTCCCGCAGCGGCACCAAGCATAACGCCTGCCAGCTTCGAGCTCGACCTGATACGGGCTGAGCTGCGGGCGTTCTGGCTCGGTCATGATAGTCCCCAGATAGTCTCCAGCTTTTAACTGGCCAGATATTGCCTGCCCCTGTTAGCCAATTCCCACCCGCCGCACAAGGAAGGGGCCGTCTCCCGTTAAGCGGCTCGGTAACACTTGCGCCTAGGATGACATATTCCAAGCGATTCGGCGCGATGCGGCGAAGCAGCGGCACCGGATTCAAAACGCCAGAAAAGAAGCTTGAGTCGATGGCCCATCAGGACCATAGAGGGCAAAAAGCCGGACCGGTGAACACGGTCCGAGCTAAGCCATGCGCCGTTCAGGCGCAAGCCGGTCGGGGACGGATCGGGGCCAAGACGAGTTTGGAGGCCGCCCGTGGCTGAGTTCATTTTCGTGGCTGTTTGCGTTGCCGCGTTCTTTGCCCTGGCAATGAACCGAGCGTCCTTGCGCCTCTGGGCAATCGCGGTCGCTGTTATAACCTTGAGCGCCCAGTTCGGGCTTGCCCAAGGCGAGCTGCACGGCCCGAGCTTTTCCATCTGGGCCTTGCTAGGCTGGCTTACCGCGGGAACGCTGTTCGCCGCGAGCCTGCCGCAGATCAAGCGCCCGTACATCACGCTTCCCGCCTATCGTGGGCTCCGTGGCGCGATGCCGACCATCTCGGAGACCGAGCGCGAGGCGCTGGAAGCCGGCACGATCGGATGGGACGCCGAGCTGTTCTCGGGCACGCCCGACTTCGCCAGGCTGCGGCGCGTGCCGCCCATTACGCTCACGCAAGAGGAGCGCGCCTTTCTCGACGGGCCGACCGCCGAGCTGTGCCAAAGGATGAGCGACTGGCGCATCCGCCACGAGCTGCACGACATCCCCGACGACATCTGGCGCTTCGTTTGCGACAAAGGCTTTCTCGGCATGCTCATCTCCAAGGAGCATGGCGGCTTGGGCTTCTCCGCCCAGACGCAGTCGCTCGTGCTCGGCAAGATTTCCTCGCGCAGCCCCGACGGTGTCACCATCGTCATGGTGCCGAACTCGCTGGGGCCGGGCGAGCTGATCGAGAAATACGGCACAGAAGCCCAGAAGGCGCACTACCTGCCGCGGCTCGCCCGCGGCGAGGAGATTCCCTGCTTCGCGCTCACCGGTCCGTTCTCCGGCTCCGACGCCGCCTCGATGCGCGATATCGGGGTGGTGACCCGCGGCCATCATGAGGGCAGGGAAACGCTCGGCATCAGACTCACTTGGGACAAGCGCTACATCACGCTCGCGCCCAAGGCGACGTTGCTTGGTCTCGCCTTCCGCCTGTTCGACCCGGACAACCATCTCGGCTGCGGCGAGGATGTCGGCATCACGCTGGCGCTGATCCCGACTACGTATCCCGGCGTCGAGATCGGGCGCCGGCATCTCCCGGGTGGCGCTGCCTTCCCGAACGGCCCGACCAAGGGGCGCGACGTCTTCGTGCCGCTCGACTGGATCATCGGCGGTCCCGAGCGCGCCGGCCAAGGCTGGCGCATGCTAATGAGTTGCCTCGCCGCCGGGCGCTCTATATCGCTTCCCGCGACGAGCGCGGCGGCAGCGAAAGCGATGCTCAGGCGCACCAGCGCCTATGCCCGCATCCGCAAGCAGTTCGGCCTGCCGATCGGCTTCATGGAAGGGGTCGAGGAGCCGCTGGCTCGGCTCGCCGAAAATGCGTACGGCCTCGAAGCCGCGCGCGCCGTCACCGCCTCAATGGTCTCAGCCGGCGAGAAGCCGGCCGTCATCTCCGCGCTGCTCAAATATCTGTCGACCGAGCGCATGCGCCAGAGCGTCAACGACGCGCTCGACATTCACGGCGGCAGGGGCATTTGCGATGGCCCCTCGAATTACATCCAGGGCGCCTACCAGATGGTGCCGGTCGGTATCACGGTCGAAGGCGCCAACATCCTCACGAGGACGCTGATCACCTTCGCCCAAGGCGCGCTTCGCAGTCACCCTTACCTCATCACCGAGATCGAAGCGCTCCAGGATCCGAATCGCGATCGCGGCATCGACGCGTTCGAGAAGACCTTCGACAAGCACGTGGCCTTCACGGTGTCCAACGCCGCGGGCGCGCTGTTCCACAATCTGACCTTCGGCCTCTTAGCGCCGGCGCCCGGCAATGCGGGCGCGACCGCCTATTGGTGGCGGCAGCTCGCGGGCGCATCGCGCTCCTTCGCGCTCGTCGCCGACATGACGGTGGCGATGCTGGGGGGGGTCTGAAGGTGAAGCAGAAGATCACCGGCCGCATGGCCGACGCGCTGGCAGAGCTCTATCTCCTGTCGGCGATCCTCAAACGCTACGAGGATGACGGCCGGCCGCCGGAGGATCTCAAGCTGGTATCGCTTTGCGCGCAGAACTGTCTCAACCGCTTCGACCGGGCGCTGAAGGGCACGCTCGACAACTTCCCAGTGCGCTGGACGGCGTGGCTCATGCGGCCGCTGGTGCTGCCCTTCGGCGTCCGGCGTCCGGCGTCCGACATGGACGGCAAGATGGTGGCGCGGGCAGTTCTGGAGCCCGGCGCCTTTCGCGACCGTCTCACCAGAGACATCTTCGTCGCCGACGGTAACGAAGGCGGCGCGGGACTCCTGGAGTACACGCTCGCCAAGGTGGTGGCCAACGAGGCGGCGGAGAAGAAGCTGGAGCGCGCGATACGGAATGGCGAGGTGAGACGCTTCCACGACAATGACTGGATCGCGGAGGCCGAGAGCAAGGGCGTTCTGACAGGAGACGAGGCCCGTGCACTCAGCGAGCTTCGCGATCTCGTGACCAAGGCCATCGCCGTTGACGATTTCGCGGCGGCGGAAATCGCCCGCGACAAGAATCCGGCCGCGGAGGAGGTTCATCCCGCGCGGCCGGCCCAACCCGAGCACATCGCCGCCGAGTGACACCCATCATGACGACCACCAATCTGCGCGACTGGCGCTTCTCCGTGGACTACGAAGGCATCGCCTGGGCTGTCATCGACCGCGAGGGCGAGAGCATGAACTCGCTCGGACGCCGGCCGACGGAGGAGCTCGGCGAGATCGTCAAATGGGTCGAGGAGGCTGCTCCGAGGGGCGAGGTCAAGGGCCTCGTCCTGATGAGCGCCAAGAAGTCGAGCTTCATTGCCGGCGCCGACATTCGCGAATTCGAGGGCTTCGACACCGAGGAAAAGATCAAGGACGTGGTCAAGCGGACGCTCGAGCTGTTCGACCGCATCGAGCGGCTGCCCGTGCCCGTGGTCGCTGCGGTCCACGGCTACTGCCTGGGCGGCGGGCTCGAGCTGGTGCTGACCTGCGACTGGCGCATCGCCGACCGCGAGGAGGGGACGCGGCTCGGCTTCCCCGAAGTGAAGCTCGGCATCTTTCCGGGGCTCAACGGCGCGGTGCGCTCGTTGCAACTCGCGGGGCCCGTCGACGCCATGAGCGCAATGCTCACGGGGCGCATGCTGCGCCCGAGCGCCGCCAAGGCGATCGGCCTCGTCGATCAGCTCGTGGCGACGCATCACAGTCTCCGCTGGGCCGCGCGCAAAGCCGTGCTGAAGAAGAGCCGCTCCAAGGGCGCGCCGTGGTGGAAAAGGCTTATGCTTAAGCAGCCGGTGCGCGGCATGCTGGCCAAGCAGATGCGGACCAAGACCGCGCAGAAGGTGCGCGAGGAGCATTATCCGGCCCCGTTCCGCCTGATCGATCTGTTCGAACGCTATGGCGACGATCCCGTCCGCATGCGCCAGGCTGAGACCGAGATGTTCGCGCCACTGATGGCGAGCGAGGCCTCGCGCAATCTGCGCCGCGTGTTCAAGCTCTCAGAGATGCTAAAGGATGAGGCGCCAAAGGACGGCTTCACGCCGCGCAAGGTGCATGTTGTCGGCGCCGGCACCATGGGCGGCGACATTGCTGCCTGGTGCGTCGTCTCCGGCATGCAGGCGAGCCTGCAGGATCTGGACGAAGCCCAGATCGGCAAGGCGCTCTCCCAGGCCAAGGGCCTGTTCAAGAAACGGCTCAAGGGCAAGACCGCAATCGACGCGGCCGTCGCGCGACTCATCGCCGACCCACAAGGCAAGCAGGTCAAGCATGCCGACATCGTCATCGAGGCGATCGTGGAGCGGCTCGACGCCAAGCGATCGCTTTTCGCGCAGCTCGAGAAGAGCGCAAAACCCGGCGCCGTGCTGGCCACCAACACGTCATCGCTGAGGCTCGAGGACATCGCCAAGTCGCTCGCCGATCCTGGGCGCCTGGTCGGTCTTCATTTCTTCAATCCCGTGGCGCAGCTTCCCCTGGTCGAGGTGGTGCGCGGCGAGGGGACGCGGGACGAGGAGGTGCGCGAGGCCTGCGCCTTCGTGACCGCCATCGACAAGCTGCCGCTGATCGTCAAGAGCTGCCCCGGCTTCCTCGTGAACCGCGTGCTCGCGCCGTACATGATGGAGGCGGTGCGTCTCTACCAGCAGGGGCAGCCGCGCGAGAAGATCGATCAGGCGGCGCTCAAATTCGGCATGCCGATGGGGCCGATCGAGCTCGTAGACATGGTCGGTCTCGACATCGCCAGCAAGGTGGGCGAGGAGCTCGACCTTGCGCCTAAGACAAACGGCAAGCCGGACAATCTGCTGGCGGTGCTGGTGAGCCAGGGCAAGCTCGGCAAGAAGTCGGGCGAGGGATTCTATGTCTGGGAGAACGGCAAGCCGAAGCGCGAAGACGCTCAATACAGCGATGCCGAGCTCGAGCGGCTCGGCCGCGAACTGGTGAAGCCCATGCTCGACGAGGCCGAACGCGCCCTAGCCGACCAGGTCGTGACGAACGAGGATTACGTCGATGCCGGCGTCGTCTTCGGCACCGGCTTCGCGCCGTTCCGCGGCGGTCCTCTGCACTATCGCCGCGCGCAAGAGCGCGCGGCCTCATCGACCGCTGCGGCGGCATAGCGGCGCGAGAGAACTTCATGGCGGGAGAGATGCGACGGGTTGCGGTGCTTGGCGGGGTGAGGATCCCCTTTTGCCGCTCGCACACGGCCTATGCGGACCTCACCAATCTCGACATGCTGACTTCCGCGCTGACGGGATTGGTCGAACGATTTGCGCTGCACGGCGCCCATGTCGACGAGGTGGTGGGCGGCGCGGTGGTGACCCACGCCAAGGACTGGAATCTCGCCCGCGAGGCGGTCATCGGCAGCCCGCTCGCGCCGACCACGCCCGCGATCACCATGATGCAGGCCTGTGGCACGAGCCTGCAAGGCGCGCTCGGCCTTGCGGCCAAGATTGCCACGGGCCAGATCGACAGCGGCATTGCCATGGGCTCGGACACGACCAGCGACGCGCCGGTCGTGTTTCAGCGGAAATTCGCCCAGCGCCTAGTCCAGGCCTCCCGGGCCCGGAGCGTCGGCCAGAGGGTAGCCGCGTTCAAGGGATTTGCCCCCGGCGAGCTCGCTCCCATGCCGCCCAATACCTCAGAGCCCAGGACGGGGCTCAGCATGGGCGAGCATTGCGAGCTTATGGCAAAGGAATGGGGCATCACCCGCGAGGCCCAGGACCTTCTCGCCTATGAGAGTCATAAAAAGGCGGTAGCCGCCTTTGACGAGGGCTTCGTGGACGACCTCGTTATCCCCTGCGCCGGGGTGTTCCGCGACAACAACATCCGCGAGGACATTTCGCTTGAGAAAATGGCCGAGTTGAAGCCTGTTTTCGACCGCCTGAGCGGCACGATCACGGCCGCCAACTCGACGCCCTTGACAGACGGCGCCGCCACGATCCTGCTCGCAAGCGAGGAATGGGCGGAAAAGCGCGGAATTCCGATCCAAGCTTATCTGACGCTGGGTCGCACTTCTGCCGTAGATTTCGTGCAAGATGAAGGCCTTCTGATGGCGCCGACCATTGCCGTGAGCGAATTGCTCAAGCAGACTGGTCTTGCCTTACAGGATTTCGATTATTATGAGATTCACGAAGCCTTTGCTGCGCAGGTGTTGGCCACTTTGAAGGCGTGGGAATCTCAGCTTTATTGCCGCAACCGTCTGGGCCGAAGCGAGGCGCTGGGCGCCATCGACCGGTCCAAGCTGAACGTCAAGGGCTCGTCAATTGCTTTCGGGCATCCTTTTGCAGCGACCGGTGCACGCATTCTGGCAAATCTGGCCAAACTACTGCATACTGAGGGGAGCCAGAGGGGATTGATCTCGATCTGTACCGCGGGTGGCATGGGCGTTGCGGCGATCCTTGAAGGGATCAAGACGCCAGCGCCGGCCGGCGCGAACCGACTGAACGACGAAGCAATGGGCGCGGCATAAGTGCTCTACCAAGGTATGAAAATCGGAGCCTCTGGCGGCTCCAAGGGGACAGGGGGCAAAAGAGAAATTGCCGTGGCGCGACGCGCGCTAACGGCCCGACCCAAGAGGGAGGTGCTGATGAGGCATCAGACGCTCGCTGCGGCGATGGGACTTCTGGCTCTCGCGGTCACGGTCCCGGTCAGTCAATCCCAAGCGGCTTCGGCCGATCCCACAGGCATTTGGCGGAAGGTTGATCAGGGCGAGCGGCCCGGCAAGATCGAGATCTCCCGCTGCGGCACCGGCAACAAGATGCTCTGCGCCAAGATCGTCTGGCTGCAAGATCCCCTCGATAGCCGGGGCAAGCCTTTGCACGATGTCCGCAACGAGAATCCTTCGATGCGCGGGCGCCCGATCCTGGGTCTACCGGTATTCACCGGCCTGACCCCTACCGGCCCCGCCACCTGGACCGGCAAAATCTACAACCCCGAGGATGGCAACACCTACAGTGCCACGCTGACCATGGTGTCGCGCAGCCAGATCAACCTCAAAGGCTGCAAGGCTTGGCTGCTTTGCGGCCAGAGGACCTGGGTCCGGACCACGCTGCCGAAGCCTGAGCCCGAGCCGCAGATCGAGGCGTCGGCCGAGCCTGAGGCGGCGACGGTTCAGCCGGCCAGCGCCGAGGCCGCCGCCAAGCCTGCGCCGCCGACGCCGGAACAGAAGCCGGTGATCGAGGCCGAGATGCTGACGCCCGTGCCGGTGCCAGCCGAACAAGAGCGCCCCGGCTACCGCTTCTTGAGTGCGTCGGCCACGGCCCCGGCCGGCCTTTCCGGTGAGAGCGTTCCGAGCATGTTCGTCTTGAACAAGCCGATGACCTCCGAAACCGCACCGGCGCCTGCCGACGCGGCGGCCAGCATGCAGCAGGTCACCGCGCCCGAGGCGAAGCAGCAATCCGCTGCGGCTGAGCCGGCGGCGGCGCCTCTGCCGGGTGCCGAGCCCAAGCCGAAACCCGCTCCCGCGATGCAGGCGAGCGTTGCGCCCGTCCCGCAGACGGCGCCCCCTTCTGCCGACGAGACGACCTCCGCGCCCGTTCCTCCTGACGGCGAAGGGACGGCCGAGGGCGCGCCGACGGATAACGCCGGAACCGCCATGGTCGAGGAACCGCCCCTGACGCGGCGGCAGAAGCGGCTTATGCGGCGCCAAATGCGTCAAGACGACGGTACATTTCCCTGGCTAAGCCGCTAGCCCTCTACCAACGTTTAGCGAACGCCTCCTTCTCCTCGAGAGGGAGGCGTTTGTGTTCTTGAACTAGCCCGGGCGCTTGGCACTGCGCGCCTCGGCGCGCAAGTCCTTCTTCGAAAGCTTGCCGATCATGGTTTTCGGCAGCTCGTCGCGGAATTCGATTTCGGCCGGTAGCTCGAATTTGGAAAGCTTGACCCGCAACAACTCGAGGAGCTCATCTGCCGTCGCGGTCTTTCCCTCCTTGAGTCGCACATAGGCCTTCGGCGCCTCGCCGCGATAGTCGTCCGGCACGCCGACCACGCAGACCTCGGCGACCGCGCCGTGCTCGTAGATCGCGTCCTCGATCCGCCGTGGATAGACCTTGAACCCCGAGGCGTTGATCACGTCCTTGATGCGGTCGACGATGAACACGTATCCGTCCTCGTCCATGCAGCCGACATCGCCGGTGCGGAAGAACCGTCCAACGAAGCAGGCTTCGGTCTCCGCCGGCTTGTTCCAGTAGCCGGCCATCACCTGCGGACCGGCGATGCAGATCTCGCCGGGCTCGCCGCGCTTCACCTCGACGCTCGGATCTTCGAGAGAGCGGATGCTGATCTCGGTGGCGGGCAGCGGTAAGCCGATCGATCCCTCCTTCTGAGTATCGAGAGGATTGCAGCTGACCACGGGCGACGTCTCGCTGAGGCCGTAGCCCTCGACCAGCTTGCAGCCCGACAGCGCCTCGAAGCCGCGCTTCACTTCGATCGGCAACGCCGCGCCGCCCGAGATGCAGAACTCGAGTGACGACAGGTCGAAATTCTCGACCCGGGGATGGCGGATGATGGCGTTGAACAGGGTCGGTACGCCCGGCATCATCGTCGGCCGCAGCCTGCCGATCAGCTTCAAGGTCTCGATCAACTCGAATTTCGGCAGCAGGATCATCTCCATTCCGCTGCCGACG
>JBOHJE010000029.1:0-4237 GCA_050728375.1 Methyloceanibacter sp. | reverse complement strand
CAAGCCGCATGTCATCCTCGTCGTCGGCGTGAACGGCACAGGTAAGACGACGACCATCGGCAAGATGGCGCACCAATTTTCGCGCTCAGGCGCGAGTGTCATGCTCGCCGCCGCGGACACGTTCCGCGCCGCGGCCATCGATCAACTCAAGATCTGGGGCGAGCGAGTGGGCGCCGAGGTCGTTGCGAAAGAGGTGGGCGCCGATCCAGCGGGCGTCGCCTATGAGGCGTTGATGCGCGCGCGAGCCGAGCGCAAAGACGTGCTCCTCGTCGACACCGCGGGCCGGCTCCAGAACAAGTCCGACCTCATGGCGGAGCTCGCCAAGATCGTGCGCGTGCTGATGAAGCTCGACGCCGACGCGCCGCACAGCGTCGTGCTCATCCTCGACGCGACCACCGGTCAGAACGCCATCAACCAGGTCCAAACGTTTCAGGAAATCGCCGGCGTGACGAGCCTCGTGGTGACGAAGCTCGACGGCACGGCGCGGGGCGGCATCCTGGTCGCCATCGCGGAGCGCTTCGGACTACCCATCAACGCCATTGGCATCGGCGAGGGACTCGAGGATTTCGAGCCGTTCGAGGCCCATGACTTCGCCCGCGCCATCGCCGGGGCTAGAAGCGATAATGAAGCAGCAGCCTGATACCGCCACCACGAGTGGTGCAATAAGCCGGTCCGAGCCGCCGACGCCGATGAAGCTTGCCATCGAACTCGGTCCGCTGCTCGTGTTCTTCGGCGTGAACGCCGCCGCCGGAATCTTCGCCGGCACCGCAGCGTTCATGGCGGCCACGGTCATCTCTCTCGGCTTCGCCTGGCTGCGCTTTCACAAGGTGCCGGCAATGCCGCTCGTGAGTGCGGTCATCGTGCTCTTGTTCGGCGGCCTCACCCTCTATCTCCAGGACGAGACCTTCATCAAGCTGAAGCCTACAATCGTCTATTCGATGTTCGCCGTACTGCTCGCGGGCGGCCTGCTGTTGCGGAAGCCGGTGCTCGAGCTGCTGTTCGGCTCGGCGTTCAATCTCACCGATGAAGGCTGGCGCAAGCTGACCTTTCGCTGGGCTCTGTTCTTCGTCGCCATGGCAGCGCTCAACGAGCTCGTGTGGCGCAACTTCTCGACCGATTTCTGGGTGAGCTTCAAGGCGTTCGGCTTCCTGCCGCTGACCTTCGCCTTCGCCATGCTCCAGGTGCCGCTGTTGCAACGCTATGGTGCATCGCCGAGCGACCATCGCGAGCAAGAGAAGCGATCCACATTTTAAGCTTATCCGGCAAACCACTGGGCCAACTTCTTGTATGGCAAATCCGCCCTCACGATATGTGTCGCGCGCCCATTTGGGCTTGGAACGCACGGGCATCGATCGGTCGGCCCTTGCCGACATTGTCGGCCGACTGCTCGGCCGAGGAATGATCCAGCGCCGTCGCGCCAAGGATGACAGGCGCGCCTATGCGATCAAGCTCACCGCCCAGGGCGCCAAGAGCCTGCGTGACGCACAGCCTGGCGCCGCGGTCGCCGATAGTCGGCTCCTCGCCAATCTGCCGCCCGCCAAGCGGCAGGAGTTCCTCGAATCCCTCAATCTGATCGTCGATGGCGTCGGCAAGTAGCCGGCTGCGCATTACCACTTACTAGACCTCATGCCCGGACTTGATCCGGGCATCCATGCCGTTGTCCCTCAGCGATGAAGCGCCAGTGGAATGGATTGCCGGGTCAAGCCCGGCAAAGACGGGTGAGTCTTATCCTGACGGCACGCCGCTCTGCGGCTTCACGAGCGGTAGGAGCTTCTCCCTGATCGCCTGCTCGGTGAGCGGGCCGACATGCCTATAGGCGATCTTGCCGTCGCCCGAGATCACGTAGGTCTCGGGCACGCCATAGACGCCGAAGTCGATCGCGGTGCGGCCGGAGCGGTCAGTGCCGACGCGCGTGAAGGGATTGCCATAACGACCGAGAAAGCGCCGCGCCGAGGCGGGGTCGTCTTTGTAGTTGATGGCAAAGATCCGCATGCCCGGCTCCTTCGACAGGGTCATGAGCAAAGGATGTTCCTCGAGACAGGGCCCGCACCACGAGGCGAACACATTGACAATGGTGGGGCGCCCGACGGCGAGATCGGCGTTGTCGAAACCTGGCATCTGGGCCCCGTCATCCTCCTTCAGCTCTTCCAGCGCCGGCAGGTTGAACTCAGGCACCGGCTTGCCGATCATGGCCGAAGGCAGTCGCGAGGGATCTCCGGTTTGAAGCGCATACCAGAAGAGACCGGCAAGCACGGCAAAGATCACGAGCGGCAGCGCCACTCCCAAGCGTCGCGACCCGGACCGGCGCGCGGTCTTGCTCACTTCACGCTCCGCGAAGGCGGCGGACGGCCAGCTCTTGCCGACCGCTTCTCAGCCGGCTTCGCCGCGGTGCGAGGCCCAGGCGGTTTCGCCGCGGCGGAGCGGCGCCTGATGCCCTTGCGCTCGAGCTCGGCAAGGATGCGTTGCTGCGCACGGTCGTCGCCGACGACGGTGAGAACGAGCGCCGCGATGGCGGCGAATGTCACGCCGTAAGCGGCGAGGATGAACACTGCGTGCGGGCCGAGGGCGGACATCTGCTTACGCTTCAGCCAAGGCCGCGTGTTCAACCTGCGTCTGCTGTAGCGCACGGACGCGGCGGCGCAAGATCTCGGCGCGTATGGAGATGAGATGCAAAAGGATGAAAAGGAGCGTGAAGGCTGCCGCCATGACGAACAATGCCGTCAGCATCGAGGCGTCGATGGTCGGACCGCCCTCGCGAAGAATGCTGGCCGGCTGATGCAGCGTGTTCCACCAATCCACGGAGAACTTGATGATGGGAATGTTGATGGCACCGACCAGCGCGAGGATGGCCGCGGCGCGGCCGGCGCGGCCCGGTTCCTCGATGGCCTGCCACAACCCGATCAGACCGAGATAGAGCAGAAACAGCACGAGCATGGACGTGAGCCGCGCGTCCCACACCCAATAAGTGCCCCAGATGGGCTTGCCCCAGAGCGAGCCGGTGACGAGCGCGATGAACGTGAAGGTCGCGCCAATAGGGGCCGCGGCCTTGGCGGCGACGTCCGCCAAGGGATGACGCCAGAGCAGCGTCCCGAGCGCCGCCACGGCGATCAACGTATAGCCGAACATGGCGAGCCAGGCCGAGGGCACATGGATGAACATGATCCTCACCGTCTCGCCCTGCTGATAGTCAGGCGGCGCCACGAAGAAGGAGAGGTAGAGGCCGACGCCGAGCAGCGGCAGAGTGGTCGCAGCCAGCCATGGCACGACGCGGTCCACGAGGCGCAAAAAGCGCGTGGGATTGGCGAGGCTGATCATGGCGGCTGGTCTAGTGGGTTTGCCCTAAGAGCGCAATTGGTCCGCGCCTCGCGGTCAGGCCGGCAAAGCCTACGTCCCTTCGACGCGGACGAACTTGCGCGAGCTCGCCGCCCATCGCGTCGAACAGGACCAAGGTGTTTCCGTCCTGCTCGAACGATTTTGCGACCGAAGCGCGGCGAAAAAGGCCATTTCGAGCGTCATCGTGGCGAGGCAACCCTTTCTCGTCGAGGCGAGCGGGCCGATCTGGATGGCGGTACCCATGACCGTGTAGCCGCGGAAGAACGGTTGCAGCCCCCGTTGCAGGTGAGCTGGCCGTAGGTGAACTTCATGACGATATGGTTCTCGGCCGGCAGCTCGGTGGAGGCGATCGAGTTCGCGCGCCTGGCGCTGCCGGAAAGATCGGTGCTCCTAGCAAGTAAGGACCATGGCCAACGCCAAAGGGCGGCATGTTTTCTCGTTCCTCTGGCGCGGGCTTGGGGGAGGGTGCGTCGCCAATTAGGGCAACCACGGAACGGCCACCGCTTGCATTAAATCTTGGCAAGGCTGGCCGCTAGCGAAGCGCCACCCGGAGCGCGGCGGCGGCGGCGATCGGTGCAAGCACGATGCTAGCGAGACTCAAGGCGCACAGCATGAGGAAAGGCGGCCAGGGCGAGACGGGGCCGGTGATGGCGGCCGAGGCGGTGGCGACGCCGAAGATCAGCACCGGCACGTAGAGCGGTAGGAGGAGAAGGCCGAGCAGGAGACCGCTTCGCCTAAGGCCAAGTGTCAGGCTCGCGCCGATCGCCGCGACGAAGCTGACCGCGGGCGTGCCTGCCAGCATGGCCAGCACCAGCAGCGGCATCGCATCGAGCGGTAGGTTGAGCAGGAGCCCGAGCACCGGGGCGAGCAGGGCCAGCGGCACGCCGGTCGTGAACCAATGGGC